>CAUUIU010000105.1:0-9193 GCA_963545025.1 uncultured Sphingopyxis sp.
ACTTCTAGCTTCGTCGGCAGCGTCAGATGTGTATAAGAGACAGGTGTTGTGGCAAAGCGCCTGGTTTCGCGCCCACAACCGCGACGATGTGATTTCCAACCTTTACTTCGTCGGCGCGGGGACGCATCCGGGCGCGGGAATCCCCGGCGTCGTCGGCAGTGCCAAGGCGACCGCCAAATTGATGTTGGAAATATGATGAAACGCCTGGCCGTCTATTGCGGGTCCGCGACCCCCGAAGATCCGATCTATATCGAAACCGCGCGCCACGTCGGCCGCACGCTGGCGGAGCGCGGCATCGGCGTCGTCTATGGCGGCGGCCGGCTCGGGCTGATGGGCGCGGTCGCCGACAGCGCCCTCGAAGCCGGCGGCGAGGTCATCGGAATCATTCCCGAAGCGCTCGTCGGCGCGGAGGTCGCGCATCGCGGCTGCACCGAACTCCACGTCGTGTCGGGCATGCACGAGCGCAAGAAGATGTTCACCGACCTGTCGGACGGTTTCCTCACCATCCCCGGCGGGGTCGGCACGATGGACGAATTGTGGGAAGCGATCAGCTGGGCGCAACTCGGCTATCACAGCAAGCCCGTCGGGCTGCTCAATGCGGCGGGTTTCTACAACGACCTCATCGCGTTCAACCGCAAGATGGTCGACGTCGGCTTCATCCGCCCTGCGCACGCGGGGATCATGATCGTCGACGCCGGGCTCGACGACCTGCTCGACAAGATGGCGACATATGAGCCGCACAAGACGATCTTCGCGATGAAGGCCGAAAATCTGTAATGACCGGGGCGGGGGCCTATGACGCACATGCCCTCCATGGTTTCGCGCACGACAGCATCGCGCGCGGATCGAAAAGCTTCGCGCTCGCCAGCCAGCTCTTTGACCGCATCACCCGCGAGCGGGTATGGCTGCTCTACGCCTGGTGCCGCGCCGCCGACGACCTGACCGACGGACAGGACCATGGCGGGACGATGAAGCCCGGCCACGACCCGATAGCCGCCGTCGCGCATATACGCGCGCAGACCGACCGCGCCTTTGCCGGCGAGCCAACGGGCGAACCCGCGTTCGACGCGCTCGGCCTGCTCCTGACCGAGATCGATATTCCGCGTGCCGTGATCGACGACATCGTTGCGGGCTTCGAACTCGATGCCAAGGACTGGCGCCCGCGCAGCGAGCAGGACCTGCTCCGATATTGCTATCATGTCGCGGGCGCCGTCGGCGTCGCGATGGCGCTGGTGATGGGCGTGCCGCCCGCCGACGAAACCACGCTCGACCGCGCGTCGGACCTCGGCATCGCCTTCCAGCTCGCCAATATCGCGCGCGATGTCGCCGAAGATGCCGCCGCCGACCGCTGTTATCTCCCCGTCGAATGGATGGTGGAACTCGACATCCCGCCCGGCCAGCACATGCACCCTGCCTTTCGCGGGCGGCTGTCGGTGATGGCGAAATGGCTCGCCGAAATGGCCGAGGAATATGAGGCGTCGGCGCGCTGGGGCGCGCGCAAGCTGCCCCCGCGCAGCCGCTGGGCGGTGCTCGCCGCGATGGGCATTTACGGCGACATCGCGCGCGAGGTGCGCGCGCGCGGCGACCATGCCTGGGATCATCGCGCCTCCACGTCGCTCGTCTCCAAGCTCGGCTGGGTTGCGCGCGCAGGCTGGTCGGTGCTGCGCCGCCCGCCGCAGCGGCGGATCAGCCGCGACGGCCTGTGGACACGTTCGCGCGGATCAGCCGCGGCATGAGCGAACTCGAATGGCTGGCCGCCATCCTCGTCCTGATCAACGTCGGTCTGGTCGTGACGCGCAGCGTGTGGAATTACCCCTTCGCCCTCGCCGCGGTGACGCTTTACGCCTTCGTTTTCTATGATGCGCGGCTCTACAGCGACATGCTGCTGCAGGGCTTTTTCTTCGTCCTCAACGTCTATGGCTGGTTCGCCTGGCTGCGCGCGCGCGACGACAGCGGTGTGCCCGTCGGCTGGATGAGCGAGCGCGCCCGCGCGGTATGGGGATCGATAACGATCACCGCCTGGCTGCTCTGGAGCTATGTGATGTATCGCTACACCGATGCCGCGGCGCCCTGGGCCGATGGCGCGATCGCGATGCTCAGCATCACCGCGCAATGGCTGCTCGCGCGGCGGCGGGTCGAAAGCTGGTATCTCTGGATTCTGGTCGATCTGATCGCGGTGCCGCTCTTTGCCTCGCGCGGGCTTTATGCAACGAGTGCGGTCTATCTGGTGCTGCTCGGCATGTCGATTGACGGCCTGATCCAGTGGCGCCGCGCTGCGGCACGGGGGGAGGTTCCGGTTTGACGAAGCATATCGTGTTCCACGGCGCCGAAAGCACCGGCAAGTCGACGCTGGCGCCGCGTCTTGCACTCCGCCTCGGTGGGCTGGTGGTGCCCGAATATGGCCGCACCTATGCCGAAGCGAACGGCACCGAGTTCGACGAAATCGATCTGCTCGCGATCTTCGACGGTCACCGCGCCGCGACCGCGGCCGCGCTGGCGCAGAAACCCGATTGGCTGGTCTCGGACACCGACCCGCTGATGACGCAGGCATGGGCGATCATGCTGCTCGGCCGCCGCCTGCCCGAAATCGACCTGTGGGATGACACCGCCGACCTTTATCTGGTGCCCGCGATGGACCTGCCCTGGCAAGAGGACGGCACGCGGCTGTTCGGCAGCGATTCCGCGCGCCGGCAATTCATGGACGCCGCGATCGGCGAGCTCGACCGGCGGGCTCTCAAATGGGCGTGGGTCGAGGGCGAGGGCGATGAACGGATCGCCAACGCCTTCGCGGCAATTCAGGCGGCGGGGCTGACCGAATAGGCGTCGCGCAGCTCGCGCTTCAGCACCTTGCCGATGGCGCTGCGCGGTAGTTCCTCGACCACATTGATCGCGCTGATCCGCTGCGTCTTGCCGACCTTGGCGTTGCAGTCGGCACGCACGCTCTCGGCATCGGCGCCGGGCTTCAGCACCACGAACGCAACCGGCGTCTCTCCCCATTCCTCGCTGGGCATGCCGACGACGGTTGCTTCGACGACGCGTGCGTCGGCGGCAAGGATCGCCTCGAGGTCGCTCGGGAAGATGTTGAAGCCGCCCGAGATGATCATGTCCTTGGTGCGGTCCATCAAGGTCAGGAAGCCGTCCTCGTCGAAGCGCCCCACGTCGCCGTGGCGATAGAAGAGATTTCCTTCCGCATCATACCAGTGCATCGCCTTGGTCGCGTCGGGACGGTTGTTGTATCCGGTCATCATCGCGGGTGAGCGCCCGACGATTTCGCCGACCTCGCCCTGCGCCAGTTCGTTGCCGTCCTCGTCGATCAGCTTGGCGATATGCCCCGGTGCCGGCTTGCCGACGGTGTGGAGCTTGTCGGGGAATTGATGCGCCTCGAGGATGAAGGCCGCACCGCCCTCGGTCATCCCGTATATCTCGACGAGCCCGCCGGGCCAGCGCGCGAGAATGTCGGCTTTCAGCGCCGCGGCGAAAGGCGCCGACGTGCAATATTTCATCACGAAGCTGGAGAGGTCGAAGTCACCGAAATCCTCGAGTGCCATGATCCGGCGATACTGGACCGGAACCAGCATGCAGTTGGTCGCGCGCTCGCGCTCCGCGAGTTCGAGGAAACCGCGCGCGTCGAATTTCTTCATCAACACGACCTGCCCGCCCGATCCGACGGTGGGCATGAAACTCGCCATCGTCGTGTTCGAATAAAGCGGCGTCGACAGGATCGTGACGGCCTTGGGGCCATAGGCCGGCGCGCCGCGCTGGATATGCTGCCAGCGCATCTTGTGGCTGTGGACGATGCCCTTGGGGGTGCCGGTGGTGCCCGACGAATAGATGATGTTGAAACCGTCCTCGGGTGCGATTTCCACGGGCTCGGGCTTGGCGCCTGCGGGAGCGATCCAGGCCTCGATCGGGTTACCGGCGTCGCCGCCGTCCATCGCGATCCGGTCGCTCGCGGTGATGGTCTGCCCTTCGAGGCTCGCCGCCGCGCTGCCGTCGAGGAACAGGTGGCGCGCACCCGTATCGGCGATCATCGCCGCCATCTGCTCGCCCGTCGCGCTGTTCGTGACCAGACCGGCGACCCCGCCGGCGCGCAGCGTGCCAAGGATCGCCGCCATCTGCTCGACGCTGTTCAGCCCGGCGATCGCGGTGCGGTCGCCCTTGGCGAACCCGTCGTGCTGCAGCCGCGCCGCGATGCGGTCGACAAATTCGTCCAGTTCGGACCAGCTCAGCCGCCGCATGGCGTCGGCGGCGGCTATGTCGTCGGGGCGCTCGCTGGCGTGGATGCGGACAAGGTCGGGCAGGGTGGCGAAATCGCCTTCGAGGATCGTCTGACTGGTCATGCGGTAGCACAGCGGCGGCGGGGTGCAATGGCGATACGGCGGACGCGCGACAGGATGTTGCGACGGTGGCGGGGGAAGCGGGTGGAGTCGATGGACGCGGGTGAAAACGGCGACAGAAAGCTGCTGGTGGCGCTCTACCATCCGTTGCCGCATCGGGCCGAGGCGCTGGCCGCTGCGGTCGAGGGTGCGGGCTATCGGGCCCGGCTGTTGTCCGCGCCCGCGGCGGGGCTGCGGCCGTGGCTCGACTGTGCATTCGACCTGCTGCTCTTCAATCCCTTCCTTGGCTGGCAGGAGCCCGCAGAGTTCGTCCGGCTGGCACGAACGATCGCGGGACGGCGGCCGCTGCTCGCGTTGTCCGACGGCGACTCGATCGCTGACCGGATGACCGCGCTCGACGGCGGCGCCGACGATGCGGTTGGCTGGACCGACAATCTGCCCGAACTGCTCGCGCGCATCGCCAGCCTCCTCCGGCGGAGCAGCATAGCGGCAGGGCAGCTTGGTGAAGGCGAACTGCGCATCGACCTGATCGACCGGCGCGTCGAGCGGGCGGGGCGTATCATCCGCCTGCCGCTGCGCGAATTCGATCTGCTCGCGAACCTCGCGCGCGTGCCCGACCGGCCGATGTCGCGCGCCGCGCTGCTTCGGGCCGTTTGGCGGATCGATTTCGACCCCGGAACCAACCGGGTCGAAGTTCATATGTCGCGGCTGCGGGCCAAGGTCGACCGCGGCTTCGGCTGGCCGATGCTGCGCACGGTGAAGGGACTGGGGTACACGCTGCGCTCGCAGCCTGGCTAGCCCTCGATCCTGCTCCGCTATTTGCCGCTTCGTGATCGCATTCCCACTGCTGCCCCAGCTTGCTTGACCAAAAGTTTCAGGTTGCTACTCATCTCCGACATAAAGAAACCAACGATTCCCGGAGATGATGTCCGATGCACCCGTCCGTCCACGCTCACACCAATCCTGAAAAACCGGCGATCATCGTCGCCGAAACCGGCGAGACGATCAGCTATGGCGAGCTCGATGCGGCTTCGAATCGCGTCGCGAACCTGTTTCGCGCGCACAGGCTGGGGCATGAGGATGTCGTCGCCTACATGCTCGACAACACGCCGCATTACTACGGCCTCACCTGGGGGGCACAGCGCGCGGGGCTACGCTATGTGTGCATCTCGTCACGGCTGACGCAGGACGAGACCGACTATATCCTCGAAAATTCGGGCGCACAGATTCTCGTCGTATCGGCGAGCCTCGCCGGCGCCGCCGCACAATTGACCACCCGAATTAAGCGCTTCGCGATGGGCGGTGACATCCCCGGCTACGATAGCTGGGAAGAGGCCGTCGCCGCGATGCCCGTGACCCCCGTTGCCGATGAGCGCGCCGGGGTCGACATGCTATATTCGTCGGGTACTACGGGACGTCCCAAGGGTGTGCGCATGCCGCTGCCCGAGGATCCGGCGATCGATGCCACCAACAGCCTCGTGATGCTCGCCTCGGCGGTGTTCCAGATCAACGCGGACAGCATCTATTTGTCCCCGGCGCCACTCTATCATGCCGCGCCGCTGCGCTGGTCGATGACGATCCACCGCCTCGGCGGCACCGTCGTGCTGATGAAGAAATTCGATCCCGAGGCGGCGCTGGCGCACATCGAAAAATATCGGGTGAATTCGAGTCAGTGGGTCCCGACGCATTTCGTGCGGATGCTCAAGCTGCCCGAGGATGTTCGCACCCGTTACGACACCTCATCGCTGAAGGTTGCTATCCATGCGGCGGCGCCATGCCCGGTCCCGGTCAAGCAGGCGATGATCGACTGGTGGGGGCCGGTGCTGTTCGAATATTATGCGGGGTCCGAGGGCAATGGCATGACCTTCATCTCCAGCGCCGACTGGCTGACGCACCGAGGCTCGGTCGGCCGCCCGATTCTCGGCGCCGTCCACATCATGGGCGAGGATAATGAAACCGAACTTGGCGCGAACGAGGAAGGCACTGTTTTCTTCGAAAGCGAGAATGTCTTCGAATATCATGGCGACACCGAAAAAACTGCATCGAGCCGCAATTCGAAGGGCTGGTCGACCCTTGGCGACGTCGGCAAGGTCGATGAAGAAGGCTTCCTCTATTTGACCGACCGCAAGAGCTTCATGATCATCACCGGCGGGGTAAACGTCTATCCGCAGGAGATTGAAAATCATCTGGTTACTCATCCCGCGGTCGCCGACGTCGCGGTGGTGGGCGGGCCGCACGAGGATTTCGGCGAGGAGGTGATCGCAGTGATTCAGCCCGCGAACATGGCCGAGGCCGGCGACGCGCTCCGCGACGAACTGATTGCTTATGCGCGCGAAAAACTGTCGGGGGTGAAGATTCCGCGGCGCATCGATTTCATGGAGGCGCTGCCACGCCACGACACCGGAAAGCTATACAAGCGCCTGCTCCGCGACCAATATTGGGCGCGGACGAGCTGACCGCGCGAGTCGGCGGCGGACCGACAGGTCGCCGCCCCTTTCTGGGAGGCGTTTATGAACAAGGCGATGATGACGGCGGCCGTCGTGCCGGCCATGGGACTGGCAGGGTGCGGCAAGAAAGAAGCGCCGCCCGCCGAAGGCACGGCGACAGCTGATCCGGCCGCGGCTCCGGCGGCACCGGCACCCCCCGTTGCGGCCGCTCCCGCGATCGATCCCGCCAAGCCGAATGATTGCGCCAAGCTGACTGACGTCAAGCTGACCGCGGGGATCGACAAGGCGACCAACACGCTGAAGATCGCCGGGACGGCGACCGCGCCGAGCACCGGCTATGCGACCGCGCTCCAGGCGGGGCCGCTCGACAAGATGAATCCGCCGAACCAGGTTGTGCTGCTCCGCGCCAACGCGCCGGCAATGGGTGGCGCCGCGATGACGCCGGTCACGCTGAGCCTCGATATCCCGACGGCGCAGCCCGCCTACAATTCGGTTCGCGTTGCCCGCCCCGGCGTCAAAGACGTCGAACTCAAGGTCGGCTGAGCCATGAAAGGGGTCCGGGGTGACGGTTGAACGCGTCGAATTCTTCTTTGACCTGTCGTCACCCTGGACCTGCCTGGCCTTTCACAATTTGCCGGGCGTGCTGGAACGGACAGGCGCATCTGCGCGCTATCGGCCGATCCTCGTCGGCGGGGTGTTCAATGCGGTGAATCCCGCCGTCTATGCGGCGCGCGAACAGGCCGATAACCGGAGGCTCCAGCATAGCTGGAAGATACTGAAGGACTGGGCCCGGCTCGCGGGCGTACCGATGAATTTCCCGTCGCAGTGGCACCCCGCCAAAAGCATCGCGGCGATGCGTTTCTGCTGCGCGCTCGAAGGGGATCAGGCGGCGCTCGTCCGTTTCGCGCGGGCGGCGTTCTCGAGCTATTTCGACCGTCAGGAAAATCTCGACGATCCCGCAGTGCTCGCGGCAGTCGCCGATGCCGAAGGCCTTGACGGAGCCGCGCTTGCCGCCGCCGCGGCCGGAGACGCGGCCAAGGCCCGGCTGCGTGCGAATACCGATGAAGTGATCGCGCGTGGCGGCTATGGTTCGCCGACGATTTTCGTCGACCGGGGCGACATGTATTTCGGCAATGATCAACTGCCGCTCGTCGAGGCGGCGCTGACAAGGACTCTTCCATGAAGGACCGTATTTCGATCACCATGCTGGAGGGCGGCATCGCCGACGTCCGGCTGATCCGCGCCGACAAGATGAACGCGCTCGATCCAGCGATGTGGGAAGCGCTCGCCGAAGCGGTCGACGAGTTGAAGGCGACCGTGGGCCTGCGCGTCGTCGTCCTGTCGGGCGAGGGCCGCGCCTTCTGCGCCGGGCTCGACCTCTCCAGCCTCAGCAACGATCGCGATCCGGGCGCGAGCAGCGCGGGCGGCAGTCTGTCCGACCGAACCCGCGGCATCGCGAACAACGCCCAATATGCCGCCTGGGGCTGGCGCGAAATTCCGGTGCCGGTGATCGCCGCGGTGCACGGTGTTGCCTTTGGGGCGGGCAGTCAGATCATGGCCGCCGCCGATATCCGCATCGTCCATCCCGACACGCGTATCGCGATCATGGAGATGCGCTGGGGCCTCGTCCCCGATGTCGCGGGCATGGCGCTGTGGCGCACGCAGGTCGCCGACGATGTGTTGCGCGAGCTGATCTACACGAATCGCGAGTTCAACGGGTCTGAGGCGAAACTGCTCGGTTTCGCGACGCATGTGTCCGACGACCCGCTGGAAAAGGCGATGGAACTGGCGGCGGTGATTGCCGACAAGAACCCGCACGCGATCCGCGGCGCCAAGCGGCTATGCAACATGCTGGCCGATGCGAGCGACGCCGAAATCCTGCAGGCCGAAAGCGACGAGCAGGTGAAGGTCATCCGCACGCCGAACCAGATGGAAGCGGTGATGGCGGGGATGCAGAAGCGGAAGCCGAACTTCGTCGATTAAAGCAGCGTCAAAAACCGCGCCGCATTGTCCCAGTCGCGTTTGTGGATGGCGCGTGCTTTTTGCGCTTCGCTGTCGGCGCCCCAGCGGCGTTCCTGATACAGTTCGTCGAGGCTGACGGCCTCCCACAAGGCGTCGGCGTCGAACGCGTTTTCGAGCAAGGCGAGGCCGGCGACAAGCGAGCCGCCGATCGTCACCAGCGGCGTCAGCGCGGTGATCCGCCAGGCATCCTGCGCCCGCACGGCGTCTTGCAGCGTCGTGATCGTCGCTGCAGGCTGGTCGACGGGTAGCACGCCCTGCGTCAGCACGAATTCGATCCCGTGGCGCGCCTCGGCCCAGGCCAGCAGCGGATTCCACGCCGCCGCCTGCTCGGCCTGTAGTGCGGCGTCGCGCGCGTCGCGATAGCAGAAGAGGTCGCTCTCGGCATAA
>CAUUIU010000106.1:0-9132 GCA_963545025.1 uncultured Sphingopyxis sp.
CACTTCTAGCTTCGTCGGCAGCGTCAGATGTGTATAAGAGACAGGGCCCAGACCCACCGCGATGTGCATCCGGCGCTCGTTCGGTGCGATCAGGAAGACGACGCCGTCGTCCTTCGCCTCGTCGCCGATCCCCCATGCGCGGCCGAGCTTGTAGCCATAGTCGGCGATGTCATTGCCCTCGAGGTCGTTGACCGTTGCCACGACAAATTGATGGCCGGTGATCTTTTCGACCTGCTCGAGCTGGATATTGAGATCGGCTTCCTCGGCAGGCGGAATGATGTCGGCCTGATCGACCACGCGGCCGGTCAGTTTGGGGAAGGTTTGCGCCGCGACCGGCGACGCCAGCAACGACAGCGCCAGCGTCCAGCCAAGCAACAACGGCCTCATGGCGTATCCCCCGTCTGGGCGGCGATCGCCTCGATCCCGGTTGACAGGCCGCGGGCATAGTCGGCGACCTTGTAATAGGGCGTCATCCGTTTGATGATCGCGCCGGCCTCGGCGTCGGTCAGCAGTTTTTCCATTCCCGTACCGGTGACGACGCGGACGTGTTTCTCGTTCGGCGCGACGAGGATCAACAATCCGTCGTTGTGGCCCTTGCGCCCGATTTCCCATCGGTTGCCGAGGCATCTGCCGAAATTGTCGATGCTGACGCCGTTCAGGTCGGGGGTCGTCGCGACCGCCATCTGGTGCTTGGTTTGCGCTTCATATCGGGCGAGCCGGGTCGTCAAAAGCGCTTCCTCCTCGTCGGTCAATATGTTCGCGGCGTCCGTGACCCTGCCGCGCATCGGCATTTGCGGAACGTTGGCGCAGACGCTCGCTTCCCCCGCCACCGTCCCCAGTGCATCGGGCGTTTCCTTGCAGCCGCCCGCGATCAGCAGGACCGCGAGCGGCGCAACAAGGGCAGCTCGGCGCAACTTATTTCCCGAAATCGACCTTCGGCGCTTCATTGGCATTGGGCGTCACAGCGCGGAACGGCGTCATCGGCTGCGCACCATGGACGATCTTGGCGCCGATGATGTCGGGGAAGGTGCGGATCGTCGTGTTATAGTCCTGCACCGCCGCGTTATAATCCTGAACCGACACGTTGATGCGGTTTTCAGTGCCCTCGAGCTGGGTCATCAGGTCGGCAAAGCGCGCCTGGCTCTTGAGATCCGGATAGGCCTCGACCGTCACGAGCAGGCGGCCGAGCGCGCTCGACACATTGCCCTGCGCCTGCTGGAACGCCTGCACCTTGGCCGGGTCGTTCAATTCGTCGGTGGTCAGCTTGACCTGCGTCGCCGATGCGCGCGCCTGGATTACGCCTTCCAGCGTCGATTGTTCGATGTTGGCGGCGCCCTTTGCGGTCCCCACTAGGTTGGGGATCAGATCGGCGCGGCGCTGGTACGCGGCCTCGACATTGGCCCACTTCGCTTTCGCGGCTTCTTCCTTGGTCGGAACGCTGTTGATGCCGCAGGCGGACAGGCTCATCGCGGCGACCGGCAGGATCAGCCAGCGAGCGGAACGATAGGTCATGGTCACAAAACTCCCTCCGGCGGCGTTTTGCCGCAACAACACACTACATAGGATGCTGCTTGCCTTTGTGCAATCGGCGCGGCACCTTTGGCCCGTTGGACCAACCATACGGGGAGCAGCAAGATGCTGGGAGAATTCAGGGAATTTATCGCCAAGGGCAATGTCATGGATCTGGCGGTCGGTGTCATCATCGGCGGCGCCTTCGCCACGATTACGACCTCGCTGACCAGCGACCTGATCATGCCGTTCGTCGGCTGGCTGTTTGGCGGCGTCGATTTTTCGAGCAAGTTCCTGTTGCTGGGCTCCATCCCTGAAGGCATCGCGGCGACCGATTATGCGGCGCTCAAAAAGGCCGGGGTCGCGATGGTCGGCTATGGCGCGTTCATCACCGCGATCATCAATTTCCTGATCCTCGCCTTTGTCATCTTTCTGCTGGTCAAGTGGGTCAACAAGACCATGCGCCGCGGTCCCGATGCGCCGGCAGGGCCGAGCGAGGTCGATCTGCTCACCGAAATCCGCGACGAATTGCGAAAGAAATAAGGGTTTTGACCCCATTTCGGGACGAACGACCCGCCTGCGCTCTTCCCAAGCGCGGGCGGGTTTCCTATATGAGTAGGGTCGGTTTCGGCCGACTATGGTGATAAATGGTGTCGTGGAATAGACACAGCGGACCCGGGGGCAGTACCCGGCGGCTCCACCACAAACCCGCGTTTCTTGATGGGGACACGGGTTTCTGACGGGGCCGAACCAGGATCGACGTGTGTTCAAAGACGATATTTTTGCCCGGGCTGAGTAACCCGTTCAAGGCTCAAAACCAATAGGTGCTAACGATAACGAAGCACTCGCTCTGGCTGCGTAACCTTTAGGCCTCACGGCCGAAAGTTATTCAAAGAGAGCGCGGTTCGGACCGAACCGGGCAACAGAATCGGATACCAGCGGCTGGGGACGAGCCGGGCAACAGAATCGTCCCACCTTTCCCTGTTTCACGATGCCGGACTGTCCGGTCCCCCGCACGGCGCGGCGACGGCGCTACCGCCCATGCGGGTCTGAAAGCCGGCGCCCCATTCGCGCATGCTGAGCAGCACGGGCTTCAACGAATGGCCGAGCGGGGTCAGCTCATATTCGACGCGTGGCGGCACCTCCGGATAGACGATCCGCGCGACGATGCCGTCGGCCTCGAGTTCGCGAAGCTGCAAGGTGATCATCCGCTGCGTCGCGTTGGGTGTTAGCCGGCAGATTGCGTTGAAGCGCAGCTTGCCGCCAAGGAGGTGGAAGAGCAGCACCGGCTTCCAGACGCCGCCGATGACCGAAAGTGTCGCCTCGACGCTGCATCCCGTCCGCCCGGCGCGGCGGCGAACCGAGCGCGCCTTGGATGCGGCCATTTCTCGGCTATTTTCTTCAATAGGAACATTCATGATAGTACATGTCCAAATTGTACGTACTTACGTTGAGTGATCTAAAGGCATATCTGCCTGCTTGCAATCGGCCTCCGCCCCTTGCCCAGTCAAAGTAAGGACAGATCGTGCAAAATTCCCAGATGAAAGCCGCTTGGTACGAACGAAGGGGTGCCGCCGCGCAGGTGTTGGTGGTCGGCGAACAACCGGTGCCCGTCCCGGCGCCGGGCGAGTTGCTGATCCGCGTTCGCGCTTCGGGCGTGAACCCTTCGGATACGAAGGCGCGCCAAGGCGCCCGTGGGCAAAGCGATATGCCCTATCCGCTGATCGTCCCGCACCAGGACGGCGCAGGCGAGGTGGTCGCTGCGGGCTCGGTGGCGGACGAGTTATGGATCGGCCGGCGAGTCTGGTTTTACGAAGCGCAGCTCGGCCGTGCGTTCGGCGCTGCGGCTGAATATGTTGCGCTGCCGGTCGGGCAGGTCGCGGTGCTTCCCGAGAATGCCTCGTTCGAGGAAGGCGCGAGCCTCGGCGTTCCGGCAATGACCGCGCATCGTTCGGTATTCGCCGACGGCGACGTAGCAGGAAAGACGGTCTTCGTATCGGGCGGCGCGGGCGCGGTGGGGCGCTATGCAATCCAGTTTGCCAAGCTCGGCGGCGCGACCGTGATCGCGAGCGTAAGCCGCGAGGAGCAGGCGCAGTCGGCGCTGGCGGCGGGCGCCGATCTCGTCGTCAATCGCAAAAGCGACGATATCGTCGCTCGCATCCGAGAGTTCACCGGCCGTGAGCGCGGGGTCGATCGTTTCGTCGAAGTCGCCTTCGGCGCAAACCTTGACATCATCATGAAGCTGCTCGCCCCACGCGGTGTCGTCGCGACCTATTCGTCCGACGCGGTACCCCAGCCAGCCTTGCCCTATTGGCCGCTCGTCATGCTCGACGCGACGATCCGCTTCGTGCTCGTTTATGTCATGGATGCCGCCGCACATGTCGAGGCGCAGCGTGCGATCACCGAGGCGTTGGAGGCCGGGAAACTGACCCACAGCATCGCCGCGCGTTATTCTCTCGACGGCATCGTGTCCGCGCACGAGTTACTTGAGTCTGGCAAGGCGCTCGGGAAGGTGATCGTCACCAGCTAGTGCTGGCTCTCGCACTGCCCGTGATCGCCGAGCGCCTCGATCACGCGGCAGTCACCGGCGAGGCCGCCGCGGCAACGGCCGATGATACGCGCGAGTTCGTCGCGGAGCAGCGTCAGTTGTGCGATCTTCTCCTCGACCTGTTCGAGGTGCCGCGTCGCGATGCGATCGGCTTCGCTACAGTGGCGGTCGGGATGATCGGACAGATCCAGCAGCGAGCGGATTTCCTCGATTGTGAAGCCGAGGTCGCGCGAGTGACGTACGAAGCTGAGCCGCGAGCGATGCTCTCCGCCGTAACTGCGATAGTTTGCATCGGTGCGTGCCGGCGGTGGGAGCAGCCCGATCCGCTCATAATAGCGGATCGTTTCAACATTGGTGCCCGTGGCACGCGACAGCTCACCGATTTTCATGTCTTGACCCTGTAGTTGATACAGGGTGCATATAGGAGGCCGACTCGAAGAACCAAGGAGATTCCGGCAATGGCCGATCAATGCTGTGCCGGCAAAAGCGGAAAGACCGCGCTCAACGATCCGCGCTGGCGGCGCGTGCTGTGGATCGCTCTGCTGATCAACGCCGCGATGTTCGGGGTCGAGATCGTCGCGGGTGTCGCGGCGGACTCGCGCGCGCTGCAAGCCGACGCGCTCGACTTCCTGGGTGACGCCGCCAATTATGCGATCAGCCTTGGGGTCGCGGGCATGGCGCTCGCCTGGCGCGCGCGCGCGGCGCTGCTCAAGGCCGCGACGATGCTGGCCTTCGGCCTTTATGTGTTCGGATCGACCTTGTGGGGCTTTTTTGCCGGATCGGCGCCGCATGCCGAGACGATGGGCATCATCGGCGGGCTGGCGCTTGCCGCCAATGTGATCGTCGCGCTGATGCTCTATCGCTACCGGACGGGCGATGCGAATATGCGGTCGGTGTGGATCTGCTCGCGCAACGATGCGATCGGAAATGTCGCGGTGCTGGCGGCGGCGCTTGGCGTGTTCGGGACGGGGCAGGGCTGGCCCGACCTTGTCGTCGCGGGGATCATGGCGTCGTTGGCGATCTGGGGCAGCATCGACGTGTTCCGCCATGCGCGCGGCGAACTGGACGACGTCGCGCACGGCCACGCGCACTAGGATCAGATCGCGGCGGTGGCCGCCATGATCTGCCGTCCGTCGGCGGCGAAGGCGCCGAGTTCGATGTTGGCGAAGGTGCCGCGGAGCGTGAGGTGGAGATCCTCGCCGCAAATAGCGGGCGAAGTTCCTCTAAATTCGAATTTTTTCAATTGGTTGTCGCCGAAATGTCGGGCGGCAAGATCGAGTAACAGCGTTGCGGTCAGCGGGCCGTGGACGACGAGGCCGCGGTAGCCCTCTTCCTTGGTGGCATAGGGCAGATCGTAGTGGATGCGGTGGCTGTTGAAGGTCAGCGCGGAGTAGCGGAAGAGCAGTGCCTCCGACGGGACGACCATACGGTGCGCGTCCCAGGCCGCCGGGTCGAAGTTGTCGCCTGTCGGCGGCGGGGCGGGCGGTGCTCCCGCGGGGGCAGCTTCGCGGAAGACGATCGACTGGATTTCGCGCACCGCGAGTTCGCCGTCACCGTGGGTTTCGTGCGCGACCTCGGCGAAGACGAGCTTGCCGGTGCCGCCCTGCTTTTCGGTGATCGAGGCGACGCGCGAGCTGCGCATCACCGACTGGCCGGGGCGCAGCGGCGCCAAGAATTCGACCTTGCTCGCGGCCCACATGCGGCGCGGCAGGGGGATGGGCGGCAGGAAGCTGTCGTCGCTGTCTTCGCGCACCGGGTGGCCGTCGGCGCCGAGGATCGCGGTCGGCGCATCTGGCAGGCAGAGGCACCAGTGATACGCCTGCGGAACGCTGCCGTCGGCAGGCGCGGCGCGGTCGAGCGTCGCGAGCCAGCGATTGACCGCGGCGGGTTCGGCATGATCGTGGCGGACGTCCTCGCGGCCGATCCATGAGTCCCAATTGCTCATCAGTTGCGTCCTCCGGTCAGCCCGCGCGCGATCACCTGCGCCTGAATCTCGGCTGCGCCCTCGAAGATGTTGAGGATGCGCGCGTCGCAGAGGATGCGGCTGATCTCATATTCGAGCGCATAGCCGTTGCCGCCGTGGATCTGCAGGCTCGCGTCGGCGTTCGACCAGGCGGCACGCGCGCCGAGCAACTTCGCCATGCCGGCCTCGATGTCGCAGCGCTTGCCGCTGTCCTTGGCGCGCGCGGCGGCGTAGCTCAGCTCGCGCGCCATGACGAAGTCGACGAGGCTCATCGCGAGCTTGTCCGATACGCGCGGGAAATGGATGATCGCCTTGCCGAACTGTTTGCGGGTCAGCGCATAGTCGAGCCCGAGCTCGAGAGCGCGGCGCGCGACGCCGACGGCGCGCGCGGCGGTCTGGATTCGGGCGCCCTCGAAGGTGCGCATGAGCTGCTTGAAGCCTTGCCCTTCCTCGCCGCCGAGCAGCGCGTCGGCGGGTGCCGTCATGCCGTCGAACTGCAGCGCATATTCACGCATTCCGCGATAGCCGAGCACTTCGATCTCGCTGCCGGTCATGCCGGGGGCGGGAAAGGGATCGGCGTCGGTCCCGCGCGGCTTGGGGACGAGCAGCATCGAGAGACCGGCATAGCCTTTTGCGTCGGGCAGGGTGCGCGCGAGCAGGGTCATCAGGTCCGAGCGCGCGGCGTGGGTGATCCAGGTCTTTGCGCCGTCAATGATCCAATGATCGCCGTCGCGGCGCGCTTTCGTTTGCAGTGCGCCGAGGTCGGAGCCGACGTCAGGTTCGGTGAAAACCGCCGTGGGCAGGATTGCGCCGCTGGCGATTTTCGGCAGCCATTCCGCTTTTTGCGCGTCGGTGCCGCCGAGGACGATCAACTCGCCTGCAATCTCGGACCGCGTGCCCAGCGAGCCGGTTCCGATCCAGCCGCGCGACAGCTCTTCGGTGACGATGCACATCGCCAGCTTGCCGAGGCCGAGGCCGCCATATTCTTCAGGAATGCAGACGCCGAAAGTGCCGAGTTCGGCCATCGCCTGAACCGTCGCATCGGGGATCAGATCGTTGGCGAGATGCCAGCCGTGCGCGTTCGGGATGATCGCTGCGTCGGTGAAGCGACGGTATTGCTCGCGGATCGCGTCGAGGTCGGGGTCGTGCAGCGTATCGCTGGGCCAATGGCCCCCGGCGAGCGCAGCGGCGACCTCGGCGCGGGTGACGGCATGGTCGGTGTCGAGCAGGTCGGCGCAGGCCTCGGCGAGCGTTCGTGCCGCGGCGCCGAGGCCAAGGTCGGCAGGGCGGAAAATCTCGTTCTGACCCATCGGCAGGCCGCCAGTGAGCTGGCCGATGCCTTCGGCGAAGGCGAGGGTGGCGATTTTGGAGTCGAGGGGGTTTGCGCCGCCGCCGGCATCGAGCCAGTCGAGCGTCGCTTCGAGCGCCGCGACTGTCGTCGCGACCCATGCGAAGCCATGCGCGGCGCGTTGTTCGCTATCGATCGGGTTTGCGGACAGTCGTTTGGTCAGCGCGGCCTGCGCCGTGCCGCGATAGGCCTGCGCGGTGATCAGCGCGCTGTTCAGATCGGCGCTCATCGTCAGCACTTGTCCCCTTTTTCTTCGTCACCCCGGACTTGATCCGGGGTCCATGCCATCGGCGCCGAAATGGACCCCGGATCAAGTCCGGGGTGACGAGGAGGAGGGGCTTGTTTCAATCTGATCGCCTACCGCTCATCGCTCCTGCAGCCCTTCAAGCCGCGCGCTCGAAGATCGCCGCGATGCCCTGACCGCCGCCGATGCACATGGTTTCAAGGCCGTAGCGACCGTTCCTGCGCACGAGTTCGCGCGTCAGATTGGCGAGGATGCGCCCGCCTGTCGCGCCGATCGGATGGCCGAGCGAGATGCCCGAACCGTTGACGTTGAGGATCTCGTTGCGGCTGTCGCCCTCGGACCAGCCCCAGCCCTTGAGCACGGCGAGCACCTGCGGCGCGAAGGCTTCGTTGAGTTCGACGAGGTCGATGTCGCCCCAGCCGAGACCGTTGCGCGCGAACAGCCGTTCGACCGCGGGGACGGGGCCGATGCCCATGCGGCTGGGGTCGCAGCCCGCGGCGGCTGAGCTGTGGTACCAGGCGATCGGTTCGAGACCGAGTTCGTCGAGCTTGTCCTCGGCAACGACGAGGCAGGCCGCCGCGGCGTCATTCTGCTGGCTCGCATTGCCCGCGGTGACGACACCGCCTTCGAGCGGGCGAAGCTTGCCGAGCGATTCCAGCGTGGCGTCGGCGCGGTAGCCTTCGTCATGCGCGAAGACGAGCGGCTCGCCCTTTTTCTGCGGCACCGACACGGGCACCAGTTCGTCGTCGAACAGGCCGTTCGCCCAGGCGGCGGCAGCGCGCTGGTGGCTGCCGACGGCATAGGCGTCGCACGCCTCGCGGCTGATGTTGTAATCCTTGGCCAGATTTTCGGCGGTCTCGATCATGCCTGTGATGACGCCGAAGCGCTCGACGGGCTGCGACATCACGCGGCCGCGGGTCAGGCGATCGTGGAGGGTGAGGTTGCCCGCGCGGATGCCCTTGCGGACGTCGGTCGTATAGTGCTCGACGTTCGACATCGACTCCACGCCGCCCGCGACGACGACGTCGGACATGCCGGTCTGCACCATCATCGCGGCGTTGACGACCGCCTGCAGCCCCGAACCGCAGCGGCGGTCGAGCTGATAGCCGGGAACCTCGAGCGGCAGGCCCGCGGCGAGCCACGACCAGTGGCCGATGCTGGGCGCCTCGGCGTTGCCATAGCCTTGCGAAAAGACGACGTCGTCGACCCGCGCGGGGTCGATCTTGGTGCGCTCGATCAGCGCCTTCAGGATCACGGCGCCGAGGTCGCCGGCGGTGATCGACGAGAGCGAGCCGCCGAACTTGCCAACGGCGGTGCGGATCGGGGCGACGATGGCGGCGCGGCGAAGGGTCATGTCAGTCTCCGGTTTTGGCAGTGCCGACAATGCCGGCATCGATCAGGCGGGCGATCTCGCCCGAGGAAAGCGAAAGGCGGGCAGCGAGTATTTCTTCACTGTGCTGGCCGTTGAGCGGGGCCTGTCTCTTATACACATCTCCGAGCCCACGAGACACTGAGCGATC
>CAUUIU010000107.1:0-9009 GCA_963545025.1 uncultured Sphingopyxis sp.
CGGTTGTCGGCGACTAGGGGATGCCGACGCGCGCCCCCAGCAGGCGCATATAATCGTAAATCTCGGTCACCGTTGCGACGGTCGAGCGCGGGTTCCGCGACGTCGTCTTCTGCTCGATGCTGATCGCCGGCGACAGCCCGTCGATATGCTCAACATCGGGCTTCTGCATCATTTCGAGGAACTGGCGCGCATAGGCCGAGAGGCTCTCGACATAGCGCCTCTGGCCCTCGGCATAGATGGTGTCGAAGGCGAGCGACGATTTGCCGCTGCCCGACAGGCCGGTGATGACGATCAGCGCATCGCGTGGCAGATCGACGTCGACGCCCTTGAGATTATGCTCGCGCGCACCGCGCACGGAGATGTGGGTGAGACTCATGGGTCGGCGATGTTCCATATTTGTTCGTCGCTGGCAAGCGGCTCTTCTATTTGGGGAGACATTCGCACGGCGCAAGGGAGGCCCGATATGCGGGGCCCCCGGAAATTTGGGGTCGAAATGGTGCAAACCGGCATTTGTAGCGGAATAGAGATGCGGTAAGCATCGCGCATCCCGGCATGGATCGGGGTCGCAATGCCGCATGGCATCAACGATGTTTTCGCCGTGGACACCTTTGCTCTTGGGGGAGAGTTGGCGTGCGACAGGCTTGTTTTGCTATCATTCTTGCACCCGTCTTGTCGGCCTGTGCGACGGTCAGTTTTGCGCCGCCGCCGGTCAACCTGACGAACAGCGTCGGCGTTGCGGGTGACAGCGCCTGCCGGTTCACCGAAGGCAATGCGCGCGTCGATCAGGCGGACTCGGTCGGTAGCACGCTGGCGCTGATCAACAATTATGCGTTGGTCTATCGATGCGCTTCGCATCAGGCGGCGAATGGCCGGCAAATGTTCCAGATTCCGTCCTTCCTTGCCGCGCTGACCGGGATCGCAGCGTCGACCTTCGGCGCCGGCGACAATGTTCCGCTCGCCGCGGGGATGACGGCGGCGACGATGAATTCAGCGAACAGCTATTGGGCCCCGACCGAAAAGGCGGTTGCCATCGACGCGGCGCTCGACGCCGTCCTGTGCATCCGGAACGAGGCGGTGGAAATTCCCTTCGTCGAAACGAGCGATGCTCCCGCGGCACTAGCCGATGGCAACGAGGTTTCGGTGACCGCGGCCGTTCGTTATCATACGCTTGTCTCGACGTCGCTTTATCAGGTCGAGCGCATATTGGCGAAGCGCCTGCGCACGGCGGGCAACTTTGACCCTGCGGGATTGAGCGCCGAGCTGGAATTGCTCGTCAAGAAGCGTAACGACGCGGACGGTGCGGGGACCGGTGGCGAAGTCGATGTGCCGGGAACGGAGGGAACGACCGACGAGGGCGGCGAAGGAGCAGGCGACGTCGAGGCCGGCGATGGTGATGGTGATGGCGATTCCGGGCCGGAAGCGATCGATGGCAGTGATGACGATCGGGGCGGAACAAACAAGGCGGTGACGCAGGGAGATGGCCGCGGCGGGAAGAATGCACCCGTACGTGCAGACGATGGCGAGGATGGGACGCGGACGGGGGTCTACAAGATCAATATTATGCGTATTTCGCCTCGCATGCAGATATGCGTCGTGCGCGCAAAGTTGTAGTGGCAATGACCGATCCCGATCCCACCGAACCTGGCGACGTCGCGCGGCTGTTGAAACAGCGCGGCTATTGGCAGGCGGCCGGGTCGTCCGGTCTCCGGCCAACTTGGGAAAGATATGGCGGTACGCCTGTCCGGTCGCAAAGCGACGACGAACGGCTCCGCGAGGCGATCCTGCTGTTGCAACGGCGCTACGGCCTGCCGATGACCGGCGCGGTCGACGAGAAGGTATGGCAGATACTCGCCGGTCCGGGTTGCGGGCTGCCCGATAATATCGGCCCCGCCGAAATGCGCGCGGACCCTGGCAAATGGGGCAGTCCCCACCTGACCTTCCAGTTCGAGAGCTTCCTGCCCGGGATACCGGAAATCGACCAGCAACGGGCGTGGGAAAATGCGTGTCGAACATGGTCCGCGGTTAGCAAGCTGTCGTTCGAGGAGGTTAGTGCAAGGGGCGACATGCGCGTCATTTGCGGCGCGGGCGACCATGGGGATGACTATCCGTTCGACGGCGCTCGCGGTGTCCTCGGCCATGCCTTCTATCCGAGTTGGAATCCGACGTATCTCGCGGGAGATGTCCACATCGACGCTAGCGAAGCCTGGTCGTGCGCCGAGGATTGTCCCGCGGATCGCTATGACCTTGAAAGCGTCTTCCTGCATGAAATCGGCCATGCGGTGGGGCTCGACCACAGCACCAATTCCGCTGCGGTGATGTTCACGGCTTATATCGCTCCGCGGCGCCGGCTGCACAGCGAGGACATCGACCGGATCCGCCAGCTTTATTAGTTTCGCGTCGTGTCCGGCCGCGCGCGGCGACCGGTCTTTCCACCAACATCCCAAAGGCTTCGACCAGCGGCGGGCAGTTTGCTTGACCCGCCCGTGCGACAGGCGGACAAGAATCGCCGGTGCGCCGTCCCCGACCTGACGGCGCGGGGACTTGGGAGACTGGGGAAATGAGGAATATTTTTTCGAGCGCGGCGGGGCTGGCGATTGCGGGGGCCTTGGCGGCATCGCCGGTGATGGCGGACGACAATGGTCCCGGCGCGACGCTGGTCGCCAAAGCCGGCGACGAGGGGGATGCCGTGGCGAAGGACGATGCCTCGCTCAAGGCCCTGACCTTCGGCAAATGGGGTGTCGACCTCGATGCACGCGACACGAACGTGCAGCCGGGTGACGACTTCGACAAATATGCCAATGGCGGCTGGTTCGCCCGCACCGAAATCCCGTCGGATCAGGCCTCGGCCGGTGTCGACTACGACGTGTATAACCTGACCCAGCGCCAGTTGCGTGCGGTCGTAGCGGGGGCGCCTGCGACGAGCCAGGTCGGCGGGCTTTATCAAAGCTTCATGGACGAGGCGCGGGTCGAGGAGTTGGGCACCAAGCCGCTGATCGCCGACGTCCATGCCGTCGCCGCGATCAAGGACAAGAGCGCGATGGCGCGCTTCATGGGCGGCACGCAGGGAACGTTCGGCTCGACCATTGTCGGCGGCGGACCCTATGCCGACACCGACGACCCGACGGTCAATGTGCTGTGGTTGGGGCAGGGCGGATTGGGTCTGCCCGACCGCGATTATTATCTGAACGACAGCTTCAAGCCGCAGCGCGACGCCTATCGCGGTTACGTCGCGCGGACGATGAAGATGATCGGTAACGCCGATCCGGACAAGGCAGCCGACGCAATCCTCGGGTTCGAAACCGAGATTGCCAAGGTAAGCTGGGCGATCGCCGACCGCCGTGACATCGGCAAGATCAACAACCCGATGTCTTCGGCCGAGCTCGCCGCCTATGCCCCCGGCCTCGACTGGACGGCCTGGTTTGCGGGCGCCGGTATCGCGCCGCAGAAGCGGATCATCGTCAACGAGAATAGTGCGATCCGCGACATTGCCGCGCTTTATGCCAAGACGCCACTCGACACGATCAAGCTGTGGCAGCAGTTCCACGTCGCCGACAATGCGGCACCCTATCTGCCCAAGGCATTCGTCGACAGCCGGTTCCAATATACCAAGGCGCTGAGCGGCGTTGGCGAACTACGCCCGCGCTGGAAGCGCGGTCTGACTCTGGTCGACGGCAGCCTCGGCGAACTGGTCGGAGAGACCTATTCGACCCAATATTTTCCAGCGAGCGCTAAGGCGAAGATGGAGGTGCTGGTCACCAATCTGAAGCTGGCGATGGGCGACCGTATCCGCGGCAACAGCTGGATGGCGCCCGCGACCAAGCAGGCTGCGCTGGCGAAGCTTGCCAAGATGGACGTGATGGTCGGTTATCCCGACAAATGGCGCGACTATTCGGGACTGAAGATCGATCCGGCTGACCTCTATGGCAATGTGAAGCGCAGCGCCGCGTTCGAATATGCCTATGGCCTATCCGATTTGAACAAGCCCGTTGACCGCAGGAAATGGGCCATGAATCCGCAGGAAGTGAACGCCTATAATGGCGGGCTGGAGAACAAGATCGTGTTCCCGGCCGGCATCCTGCAGGCGCCCTATTTCAGCGAGAGCGTCGACGATGCGGTCAATTATGGCGCGATCGGTGCGGTGATCGGCCACGAGATCACCCACGGCTTCGACGATCAGGGGCGAAAGATCGACGCAGAGGGCGCCGTGCGCGACTGGTGGACTGCCGCGGATGCGGCGCGCTTTGAGGCGCAGGCCAAGGCGTTCGGCGCACAATATGCCACCTATGAGGCGGCGCCAGGCGCGTTCATCAACCCCGATCTTACGATGGGCGAAAATATCGCCGACCTTGCAGGTCTTGAGGTCGCCTACGACGCCTATCACCGTTCGCTCGGCGGCAAGGAAGCGCCGGTGATCGACGGGTTGACCGGCGACCAGCGTTTCTTCCTCGCCTTTGCGCAAGCGTGGCGCGACAAGGCGCGCGACGACGCCACCAAGCAGCAAGTAGCGAGCGACCCGCACAGTCCGGCGCGCTGGCGCATCATCGGGCCGGTGCGCAACGTCGATGCCTGGTACAAGGCGTTCAGCGTCGGTGCAGGCGCCAAATATTATTTGAAGCCCGAAGAACGCACGCGGATATGGTAACGTCCTGAGCTCGCCCTCAGGATGTGGCGGGGGCGGCTTCGTGCCGTCCCCGTACCGCCATCACCGCCAGCGACAGCGCGGCGCCGATGATCACGAACAGTGCCGGAAAACCGCCGAGCACCGACATCATGCGGATGCCGTCGATGCCCGACGAAGCGACCAGCATGACCGCAACGAGCCCGACGGTCACGCCCCAGACGCTCTGCACGATCAGCGGCGCTTCGGGCCGATCGGGCGTGATGCCGTGCGTCGATAGCGCGCTCATTGCCGACACATTGGCGTCGGCGCCGGCAACGTAAGACAGGAAGATCGCGAACAACACGATCGCCGTGACGACCGGTCCGCCGCCGAGTGCGTCGAACAGGCGGAACAGCACAGGGTCGGGGCCCTGAGCGGTGAGGATGGCGAAGAGGCTGCCTGCGCTTTGCTGGTCGAGGACGATCGTCGCGCCCGCGATCGCCGTCATCCACACGGCGCCGAACAATGCGGGCAGGATCAGGTTGAACAGAATGAAAGCGCGGACGCTGTAGCCGACGGCGAGGCGGCCGAGGAAGAGTGCGGTTACCGGCGCCCAGGCGAACCAGTTGGCCCAGTTGAAGATCGTCCATTGCCGGTGCCAGTCGCCATCGACGTCGATGCCGAGGTTGCGCGGCAGGAAAGTGCCGAAATAATCGGCGCCGCCGCGCAGCGACAGGCCGAGCATGTCGACTGTTGGGCCGGCAACGATGACGAAAGCGATGATCGCGAAGAATATCCAGGTGTTGAGTACCGACAGCCCCGCAATGCCCTTCTGAAGCCCGGTGGCAGCTGAAATCAGAAAGCTGGCCACGATCAGTGCCGCGATGCCCCAACGGAGCGGCGTTCCGCCCGAGAAGCCGCCGAGCCCCTCGATCCCGCCCGCGAGCGCCAAAATGCCCGCGCCGAGCGACGCCGCCATTCCCGCGACCAGCGCATAGAGGCAAATGATGTCGATGGTCGTGCCAACCGGGCCGTGCGCACGCTGGCCGAGCAGGGGGACGAACAGCGACGAGAGGCTGAACGGTTCGCGGCGGTTGTAATAGACGAGCGCGAAGGCGAGCGCGGCGACCGTGTAGATCGCATAAGGCGTCAGCGTCCAGTGCAGGAACATCGTCGACATCGCGAAAGCGGCGGCCCCGTCGCTTCCGGGTCGAAGTCCCAGCATCGGCGGCGGTGTATTGAGGTGGAAAAGCGGTTCGGCGGCGCCCCAGAATAATATGCCGGTGGCGATGGTGGTGCAGAGCATCACCGCGAACCAGCGCCATCGGTTCAGCAGCGGCTTCGCTCCGGGGCCTCCGATGATCACTTTGCCCAACGGCGAGAGCGATATGGCTGTGAGCAGCGCCAGAAAAGCGACGCCGGCAATCGCGAAGACAGGCCCGAGCTGGATCAAGACCCAGTCGTTGATCGCGGTTTCGACGGCGACGAAGGCCGCACCCTTCCACAGGCTGAGGATGAGCGCGGCGGACAGCACCGCGAGCGGAATGAAGAAAACCGGACGGTTGATCGGGGTTCGCGATGGCGCTGGCAAAAAATCCCCCGTTCGGACATGAGGTGAGGGGCAGCATGGCGGCTGCCGATGGCAAGGTCAAATGGGCCGGCAGTCGAATGGTCGGGAACGGGCGATGCGGCGAAGCGTTGGACGCGCAGACTGTTGATTGAAGGAGATGGTTCGATGACCAGAACGATATTCGCCGCCGCCGCAGCGCTTGCTTTGCTCGGTTCGGGCCATGCCGCGGCGTTCCAGACCGCGCCCGGTTCCACCGCCACGACGAAGCCGCTGGCCGACGGTACCACTCCGGAAGAACGCGCCAATACCGCGCGGCTGAACGCTGAGCAGGCGACGCGCGCGAAACAGGAAAATGTCACTTACCAGCAGGAAGTGTCCGCTGTTCAGCAGCAGGAAGCCGCCGACCAGTCGCGTTTTGCCGAAGAAACAGCCGTCTATGAAGCCGAAAAGGCGCGCGTCGCTGCGCTGTCGGCCGAGGAGCGGATGAAATATGAGTCCGATCTTGCCGCGTGGCATGCCGATGTCGCCGCGTGCAAGGCGGGAGAAACGCATCGCTGCGCCAAGCCGCGACCGAGCCTGCCGCCGCAGCCCTGATCCGGCGTCAATGCTGCTCGGTGGGCGGCGGTTCCTCGCTGCCCACCGGACTCTCCATCGGTATCACCGGGCCGATACCCTCCGACGCGGCAAACGCCGTATCGCTTGGTCGCTCGTCGTGAGGGAAGGCGCCGCCATAGCGATAGTCGTCGTCGGGTTCGGCCCGCGGGCCGTCGAGTTCGACCGCCCCTAGCTCACGAAACGCTCCGTCTGCGGGGGCATCGCGCCCGGCGTGTAATCGCGCCGCCGCGCCATAATTGCTGGCGCAGTCAAAACAGTCCTGAAGCTCCGTGGACGCCGCTGGCATTGCATTGGGGTTGGCGCTGAGATCGGCATAGCTGGGTTTCGATGCCGCCGAGTTGCCGAGCCGGTTTCCAGCCGCCAGTTCGCCAAGCAAGAGGCCGCCGAGGATGCCGGCGACACCGAGCAAGACGAGGTAGAACCAACGCGGAGGGCCTCGTTCGCGACTCGTGCGGGGATTTCGTTCCCTTGCCATCGGCATAGAACGCCATGAGCGGCCCAGGGTTGCAAGCGCCGAATATGAACCTCTTGTGACCGTCCGTCGGCCATTGGTCGATGTCACGACGCCTTTCGTCCTTCAATCGACGGCGTATCCGGTCCGGTCGAACCTCGGGTGCGCCGCGTATCTTTCGGGGGCATTCAGAGGCTGCGGGATACGAGGGTGATGGTCTTCCCCGGTCCTCATGTTTCGTATCCCGCATCTCTTACCCCGACGAGAGGACTCCCCCATGGCGAAAATTTCCCTTCTTTTGCTGGCAGCGCCGTTAACGCTCGCTGCAATTTCCGCTCCCGTTGCCGCCCAGGAAGAAAAGCGGAGCGTCACCGTGCGCTATGATGATCTGAACCTGGCCAGTGTCGGCGGCCGCGAGCGGCTGACCGCGCGCGTCAATCGTGCGCTGCAGACGGTTTGCGACAGCAAGCCGCACTATCGCCAGACACTCAGCCAGCGCGCCGACGCGCTGGAATGCGAGGCCAATGCCCGGCGCAATACCGATGTGAAGCTGGCGGCGTTGTTCAACGGCGCGAGCGCCCGCTTTGCGGATCAGGGCGGCGTGGTTGTCGCGGCTCCCTGACGCGCATCACTCCCTGAAATGCGGCAAAGGCGGTCGTGCCCCGGTGGCACGGCCGCCTTTCTCGTTCAAACGTGCATGATCGCCTTTACGTCATGCAGATAGGTGCGGCCGATACGGTGGACGCCGCCTTCGCCCAGATCGACGCTCCACGCGCCGTCGCCATGATGCTTCAGTCCGACGATCCCGTCGCGGCGCACCATTTTCGACCGGTGAATGCGCATGAACTGGTCCGGGTTCATGCGGGCTTCGAGCGATTTGATCGTCTGGTGGATCAGCCAGCTGCGCCCGCCGACGTGCAGGCGCATATAGTCGCGCTCGGCTTCGATCAGATCGACCTGGCCCGCATCGATGCGCAGCATCTCGCCGCGGTTCTGGACCCAGAATTCGCCGATCCATTTGCTCTTCTGGCCGCGGTCACGCTCGGTCGTGCGCCATTCGCGCACGCGGCTCAGCGCGCGGTTCAGACGGTCGGGTGACACGGGCTTCAGCAGATAGTCGACCGCCGCGACATCGAAGGCGGCAACGGCATATTGGTCGAATGCCGTGACGAAGATGACCGCAGGCGGATTGTCGAGTTTGTCAATTGCGGCGGCAACTTCCAGCCCGTTGAGGTCGGGCATCGCAATGTCGCACAGCACCAGATCGGGTGCCAGCGCATCGACCATGCGGAGTGCCGAGGCGCCGTCGCTCGCGGTGCCGACGAGCGAGACGCCGTCCTGTTGCCCGGCTAGAATCTGAAGCCGCTCGATGGCCAGCGGTTCGTCATCGACGATCAGCGTCCGCAAAGTCTGCAACATGGTCAGCAACGCTCCCTTGCCAGCGGCAGCCACAACGACACGAAAAAGCCGCCGCTGTCCGATCGGCCCCATTCGCATCCGGCAGCAGGGCCATAGCGGGTCAGCAACCGTTCGCGGACATTGCCGAGCCCCAGGCCTGTGCCAGACGCCGGCGCCGGCGCCTTCGGGTCGATGTCGTTTTCGATACGCAGCACCAGAAGGCCATATTCGCTGCTTGCGTCAAGCCGCACCGCGATTTTCCCTTTGCTGGGCGCGACGCCGTATTTGATCGCATTTTCAATGATCGGTTGCAGGATCAGTACCCTGTCTCTTATACACATCTCGAGCCCACGAGACACTGAGCGATCTCGTATG
>CAUUIU010000108.1:0-8960 GCA_963545025.1 uncultured Sphingopyxis sp.
GAGATCGCTCAGTGTCTCGTGGGCTCGGAGATGTGTATAAGAGACAGCCCTCTTCGTCCGCAGCTTCTTCGGCCGGGGCTTCGGCAGCCACTTCCGACGGCGGGGTCGCATCTTCGAACTCGTCTTCGCTGTCGGGTTCCAGCGCCGTGGCAACCGCCTCGGCCTGTTCTTCCTCGAACATCGCGGCGATGACGTCGATGCCTTGCTTCTGCATTTCGGCTTCGTCGGGCGAGCGCGCGACGTTGACGCCCACGGTCACGGCGACCTCGGGGTGCAGCTTGACCTTGACGTCGACGAGGCCGAGCGCCTTGATCGGGCGTTCGAGTTCGACCATCGACTTGGTGACGCCGGTGACGCCGTCTTCGACGAGCGCGTCGACGATGTCACGGACCGAAACCGAACCGTACAGCTGGCCGGTGTTCGACGCCTGGCGGATCAGGACGATCTGCTTGCCGTCGATGTCCTTGGCGCGGCCTTCGGCCTCGGTGCGACGTTCGGCGTTATCGGCCTCGATCTTGCCGCGGTTCGCTTCGAACAGCTTGCGGTTGGTGTCGTTCGCGCGCAGCGCCTTGTTGTTGGGCAACAGGTAATTGCGGGCGAAGCCGTTCTTGACGTTGACGACATCGCCGATGCCGCCGAGTTTCTCGATACGTTCGAGCAGGATGATTTCCATCGGACCAGCCCTCCTTACTTCACAATGTAGGGGAGCAGGCCGATGTGGCGCGAGCGCTTGATCGCTTTCGCCAGCTCACGCTGCTTCTTGGTGGACACCGCGGTGATCCGCGACGGGACGATCTTGCCGCGCTCCGACAGGTAACCCTGGAGCAGACGGACGTCCTTATAATCGATGACCGGTGCGTCCTTCTGGCTGAAGGGGCAGGTCTTGCGGCGGCGGAAAAAGGGTCGTGCCATGATCGTTATCCTTATTCTTCGCCGTCGCGGTCACGGCCGCGGCCGCCACGACGTTCCTGCTTGCGCATCATCACGGACGGACCCTTTTCGAGTTCGTCGACGCGGATGGTGAGCCAGCGGATGATGTCTTCGTTGATCGCAGCCTGACGCTCGATCTCTGCGATGGCTTCGCCCGACACTTCGGCCGACAGCATCACATAATGACCCTTGCGGTTCTTCTGGATCTTGTAGGCGAGCTGCTTCAGGCCCCAGGTTTCGGTCTTGTGAACCTGGCCCTTATACTCGCCGATGACGTTGGTGACGGTTTCCGCCAGCGCGTCGACCTGAGCCTGGCTCAGGTCCTGACGCGCGATAAAAACATGCTCGTAGAACGGCATGGTGCGCTTCCTTCGATTTGGCCGATCGCTGGTTTCGCGCCAATCGCGAAACCCCTCCGGCTGTCGTCCTGCCCTGCGAATTGTGCAAAGCAAACGGGGCGAATGGCGCGTGGCCTCGCCCCGAAGCGGCGGCCTATACAGATTCGCGGGAGGAAATCAAGCGCGGATGGCCAGCTTTTCCAACAGTTCGCGCCCGAATTCGGTGAGCGTGTCGTCGCGCGCGCCGAGGATGAGGATGCGGTCGCCCGCCTTGGCTTCGTCGAGTATCGCGGCGCCACAATTGGCGCGGGTGGTCAGGTGCACGGCATCGCTGCCTCCGCCAACGATATCGGCGACCAGCGCCTCGCTGCCGATGCTGCGGTCGACGGTGCCGCCGAAATAGACGGGGTCGCTGACGAACAGCTTGTCATCCGGGCGCATTCCGGCGGCGAAGCTTGCCGCGAGTTCCTTGCCCATCTGGCGCAGCGGCCCATAACCGTGCGGCTGAAAAAAGATCAGCGCGCGGCCGGGCAGTTCGGCGACCGCCGCAAGGGTCGCGGCGACCTTGTCGGGGTTGTGTGCGAAATCGTCGATGACCGTCACGCCATTCGCCTGACCCAGCACCTCATAGCGGCGGGCAAGGCCAGTGAAATCCGCGAGCGCGGCGACCGCGTGCGCGACGGATACGCCGACCGCGCGGGTGGCCGCGATGGCTGCGAGTGCGTTCATCGCATTATGGCGCCCGGGCATCCGCAGCCGCACATCGTGCCGGTCGCCGGCAAAATGCACGGTGAAGCGCGATCCGTCGGGCAGTGCCTCGAAATCGTCGCCGCGCACGCCGGCGTCGCCGCCGAAGCCGAAGCGCATGACATTTCCGCCCTTCAGCAGCGGCGCCGATTCGGGATCGTCGGCGTTGATCACCGCTATGCGTGCCCGGGCGGAGAAATCGCCGAACAGGCCGTGCAGTTCATCAAGGCTCTTGTGGTCGAGGCTGATATTGGTGACTACCGCGACGCCCGGCTGGTACAGCGCGATCGAGCCGTCGCTTTCGTCAACTTCGCTGACATAGAGCGCATTGTCGCCGACCAGCGCGCTGGCGAATGGCGTGTCGGCGTTGGCGAAGTTGCGCATCACCGCGCCGTTCATCACCGTCGGTTTTTTTCCTGCACTTTCAAGGATCCAGCCGATCATCCCGGTGACGGTCGACTTGCCGCTGGTCCCGCCGACGCCGATCGGTCGTTCGGCGGCATTGAACAGCGCGGCATTTAGGTCGGCGCGCGTCATGCGGGCGAGACCGAGCGTGTTCGCGGCGGCGATATCGGGGACGCTGTCCTCGACCGCCGCCGAGGCGACGAGGGTCTGCCCCGCCGCGACGCCGCTGCCGTCCTGAGGGAAAAGCGCGATGCCCCGGCTTTCGATCCAGCCGAACTTGTCGGGCGAGCGGCCTTGGTCGCGGCTGCGATCCGACCCGGAAACCTTGGCACCGCGCGCCGCGACGATCATCGCCAGCGGCAACATGCCCGACCCGCCGATGCCGCAGAAGAAATAGGATTTGTTTTCGGCCATCGCGGCGCGATATGGCTTTGATGAGGGGTTTGCAACCGCACCCGCCGCAATAACCGCTCATGTCGAGCGGATCGAGGAATCAGCCAACCCATGCGTATCGGCATTGTTGCCCCGTCGACCCCGATCCTGCCCGACGATGCGGAGGCCGTGCGTGCGCTTGCGAGCCTCGGCTATCCCGACGTCGAACTCGTCTTCGACCCGCAATGCTTCGCCACCCACGGCCATTTCGCGGGCGAGGACGGGCATCGTTTCGCGGCGCTGGTCGAAATGGCGAACCGGCCCGATATCGACGCGGTCTGGTTCGCGCGCGGCGGCTATGGCGCGTGCCGGATCGCCGAGGATGCGGTTGCGGCGCTGACCGATGTCGCGCGGGGCAAGGCGTTCCTGGGCTATTCGGATCAGGGCAATCTGCTCGGCGCGCTCTATCGCGAGGGGTTCGACCATGTCGCGCACGGCCCGATGGTCGCCGACATTCGGCGCGAGGGTGGTGATGCCGCGGTGCTGCGTGCGCTCGACTGGCTGGTCGCGCGCGATCCGGGGGCGTGCGAGGCGGGGTTGCAGCATGGCGCGCGCCACGCGGCCTTCAACCTGATGACGCTGTCGATGCTGCTCGGAACCCCGCTCGAACCCGACCTTTCGGGCCATGTCCTGCTCGTTGAGGAGGTCAGCGAATATCTCTACGCCTTCGATCGCGCCTTCTTCCATGTCGCGACCTATCTGGCTCCGCGCGGGCTGGCGGGGCTGCGGCTGGGGCGCGTTAGCGATATCCTTGAAAACGATCGCCCTTTCGGCATGGAAGCCGAGGACATCGCGCAGGGCTGGTGCGCGCGCGCCGGCATCCCGTGGCTCGGCCGCGCCGACATCGGGCATGATGCGGACAACAAGGTCGTCCCCTTCGGCTTGCATCGCGCGGGGTGAGAGAATAGGCGCGCGGTAACGAATAGCATCGCAGGGGACGCATCATGCGCGCATTTATTTTTCCGGGTCAGGGCAGCCAGGCGGTTGGCATGGGCAAGGCGCTCGCCGATGCTTCGCCGGTCGCGCGCGAGGTGTTTCAGGAGGTCGACGACGCGCTCGGCCAGAAGCTTTTCCTGCTGATGAGCGAAGGTCCCGAGGACCAGCTCACCCTCACCGAAAACGCCCAGCCCGCTATCATGGCGAATGCGATTGCGACGCTGCGGGTGCTCGAAAAGGAAGGCGGCGTGACGCTGTCGGCGAAGGCCGATTATGTCGCGGGGCACAGCCTTGGCGAATATAGCGCGCTCTGCGCCGCGGGTGCCTTCGACCTCGCGACCACAGCGCGCCTGCTCAAGACGCGCGGGCAGGCGATGCAGGCCGCGGTGCCCGTCGGCGTCGGCGCGATGGCGGCGCTGCTCGGCGCCGATATCGAGACGGCGCAGAAGCTTGCCGACGCAGCGGCGGAAGGCGAAATCTGTACCGTGGCGAACGACAATGATCCGTCGCAGGTCGTGATCTCGGGCCACAAGGGCGCAGTCGAGCGCGCGGTCGCGTTGGTCAAGGAATATGGCATCAAGCGCGGCGTGCTGCTGCCCGTCTCGGCCCCCTTCCACTGCCCGCTGATGCAGCCCGCCGCCGACGCGATGGCCGAGGCGCTCGGTATCAACCCGCCGGCCGCGCCGCTAATCCCCGTCGTCGCCAACGTGACCGCGAACCCGGTGAGCGACCCCGACACGATCCGCGACTTGCTGATCCAGCAAGTCACCGGCCGCGTCCGCTGGCGCGAGAGCGTCGGCGCGATGGAGAATATCGGTGTGACGCACTTCGTCGAATTCGGCGGCAAAGTCCTATCGCCGATGGTCAAGCGCAGTGCCACGGGCGAGGTTGAAACCGTCAGCGTCATTTCGATGGACGATATCGAAGCCCTGCTCAAGACGCTTTGAGTATTTCAAGGCCAGGCCCATAAAATTTTGTTCGCGCGGAGACGCGGAGACGCGGAGGGATTGTGCGGGACATCGATGTCGTGAGCGGCGACGTGTTGGATCTGGCACTGCGGTTGCACCGCGAGTTGGGGCCCGGCTTGCTGGAAAGCGTTTACGAAACTGTTCTTGCCGGAAAGCTGATTGGCCTCGGCTACAGGGTTGATCGGCAACTGCCGATCGATATCCAATTTGAAGACATGCGCTTCGATGCCGCCTTCCGCATAGATTTGCTGATCGACAATCGACTGCTGATAGAAGTCAAATCGGTCGAGCGGTTGAACGCCGCTCACGCAAAACAATTATTGACCTACCTCAGGCTGACCGGCCAGTCGGTCGGACTTCTCATAAATTTTGGCGGCGCCACGCTCAAGGAGGGCGTACGACGCATCGTTAACGATCATAAACCCTCCGCGTCTCCGCGTCTCCGCGTGAACCGGCAATAATCAGGAGAATAACATGTTCGATCTCACCGGCATGACCGCCCTCGTTACTGGCGCTTCGGGCGGCATCGGTTCGGCGATTGCGCAGGCGCTCGCGGCGCAGGGCGCGCGGCTTGCGGTGTCGGGTTCCAACGCCGACAAGCTGAACGCGTTTCGCGACACACTCGGCGGCGATCATGTCGCTTTGCCGTGCAATCTTGGCGATGCCGCCGCGGTCGACGCGCTCGTGCCGTCGGCGGTCGGGGCGCTGGGCCAACTCGATATCCTCGTCAACAATGCCGGCGTGACGCGCGACAACCTTATCATGCGGATGAAGGACGAGGAGTGGATGGATGTTATTCGCATCAACCTCGAGGCCAATTTCCGCCTCGCGCGCGCCGCCGCGAAGCCGATGATGAAGGCGCGCTTCGGGCGCATCATCTCGATCACCAGCGTCGTTGGCGCCACCGGCAATCCGGGGCAGGCCAATTATGCCGCGTCGAAGGCGGGGGTCACCGGCATGACCAAGGCGCTGGCGCAGGAACTGGCGAGCCGCGGCGTCACCGCGAACTGCGTCGCGCCGGGCTTTATCGCCACCGCGATGACCGACGACCTGCCCGACGCGCAGAAGGAAGCGCTCAACCAGCGCATCCCGGCCGGCCGCATGGGCGAGGGCAGCGATATCGCCGCCGCGGTCGTCTATCTCGCCTCGAAGGAAGCCGGCTATGTCACCGGCCAGACGCTGCATGTGAACGGCGGGATGGCGATGCTGTCCTGACCGCCGCGAGATAGCCGGGCCCGGCGGCGGTGCCGGACCCGGCCCCTCCGGGGCGACCCGCCGGAGACGGTCAGAAGCTTGCGCGCGCCGTAAGGCGGATGTCGCGGCCCGCCAGCGGCACATAATCCTTGGTAAAGCTGGCGTGGCGGCGGGCTTCGACGTCGAAGATATTGTTCGCCGACAGGCTGAGCGTCAGATTTTTCGTGTCGGGAAGCGGCCGCCAGCTGAGCGAGGCGTTGACCAAGGTGAAGCCGTCGGTCGGCGTCTCGAACTGCGCGGTGCGGGTCTGGTCGTCGGTCCATTCGACCTCGACGCGCGCATCGATACGTTCGCCCTGTGCTTCGAGCCCCCCCAGCACGCGCAGCGGCGGGATGCGCGGCACGTTGCGATCGAGGCCGGCGTTTTTGATCTTCGCGCGCGTCATGTCGGCGGTGACGTCGCCGACGATGTTGAACCCGCCGATCTGCGCGATCCGTGCGCTCGCCTCGGCCTCGAAGCCATAGACGCGCGCGTCGCGCTGGAAATATTGGAAGACGGGCAGATCATCCTGTTCCGCCCCGGTCGCGGCCGAATAGATGAAATTGTCGAACCAGTTCGAATAGCCGGTCAGGCTGAGGTTGAAGGCGTCGGTCTTGAGCTTGAACGAGGCTTCGGCGCCCCAGTTGGATTCGCGCTTCAAATTCGGGTCGCCAAGCTCGAAGCTCTGCGTCGCAACGTGCGGACCGTTCGAAAGCAATTCCTCGGCCGACGGCGCTCGCACCGCACGCGATACCGAGACGCCGAACTTCGCGCCCTCGAATATGTCGTAGGTCGCGCCGAGCGCGCCCGAGAAGCTGTCGAAATTGCGGTCGAAGCCCACCGTTTGCGCACGTACGCTGGTCTTTTCGTAGCGCGCTGCGGCTTCGAGGCCGAGCGGCCCCGCCGTATATTCCTGCAGCGTGAAGAGCGCGAACTGGTCGGTCAGGTTGCGCGGCACGAACGCCTCTTCGCCGACCGCGTCGAAATCGCGGTGGCTGTACTGCACGCCGCTCGCGCCGCGCCAGCCGCCGCGGTCGCTCTGCGCCAGTTCGATCCGGCCTTCGACGCCCTGGTTGGTGAAGACGGTGCCGACCTCGTCGCCCTCGAACTCGGTGTGCTTGTAATCGGCAAAGCCGGCACGGATGCGCAGCTTGTCGAAAAAGCCGTCGCCGAGCTCGACCTCGCCGCGCAGATCGGCGCGCCATTGCTTCATGCCGATGGTGACGGGGCCTTCGCCATGCTCGTGGCCGCCTTCTTCTTCCTCGCCGCCATGATCATGCGCGGTGTTCGGACGGTCGGGCACGCCATAGTTGGTGTCGAAATAGCCGATCGAAATGCCGAGCTGTCCGCCGTCGTTGATCAAGGACAGACCGCCGCCGGCGGTCCAGGTCTCGCTTTGCGTGTTGTCGATCTTGCCGCGCTTGCCCGCCTGCGCGGTCAGTTCTGCCGCTTCGCCCGGATGCCCGTCCTCGACTTCATGTTCGGCAAGGTGGAGCAGGTCGCCGCGGATATCGGGGGCATAGACGAAACCGCCGGTGCGGGCGTCGCCCGTCTTGCGCCAGCTGCCGTCGAGGTGCGCAACGATCTGCGGGCTCAGCGCGACGTCGATCGAGCTGCCGATGTTGCGGTCGTTGGCGGCGGTCGCATAGCCGCCGATCGCGTCGATATGGACGTGGTCGGCGGGGACTTTGCGCGGGATTCGGCGGTCGAACATGTTCACCGCGCCGCCGATCGCCTGGCTGCCGAACAGCAGCACTGCGGGACCGCGCAGAATTTCGATGCGCTCGACGGTCAGGGGGTCGATCGTCACCGCATGGTCGGCGGAGGTGTTCGACGCGTCGATAGACCCGATGCCGTCGGTTAGCACGCGCACGCGCTCACCCGAAAAGCCGCGGAGGACGGGGCGCGATGCGCCGGGCGAGAAGCTCGTCGCCGAGACGCCCGGTTGTCTTGTCAGCGTGTCGCCGATCTGCCCGCGAATGTCGCGCGCCAGCTCGTCGCCTTCGAGCACCGAGACATTGCCGAGGATGTCGAGACTGCGGACATAGGGCGCGGTGACGACGATCGGCTCGCCGGTGTGCACATCGTCGTCGCTGCCCGCGGCGGCGCGGTCCTGCGCGAAAGCGGGAGCAGAAAGGATAATGGCAAGCGTGAAACCGGCGGAAGAGAGCAAGCGCATGGAGGGGAGAATCCTGTTTCTTGTGACATGTTGAAGCGGCTTCCAGTAATGATATACTGTTACAATGACAAGCCCCACGGCGCCCGGGCAGATGCGGTTGGTCGGTGCTGGCGCCCCGTTGGTCGACAAAGGCCGGTAATCGTGCGCGCAAGCGAAGCTGTCTTGCGGGGGCCAAGGCGTCGCCCTAAATCACGGCCTATGACTATAGCTGAAAACAGCCTCGCGCTCATCGGCAACACCCCGCTGGTGCTGCTCAAGGGGCCGAGCGAAGCCACCGGCTGCGAAATCTGGGGCAAGTGCGAATATGCCAACCCCGGTGGATCGGTGAAGGACCGCGCGGCGCTCTATATCGTCCGCGATGCCGAAGCGAACGGCAGTCTGCGCCCCGGCGGCACAATCGTCGAGGGGACCGCGGGCAACACCGGCATCGGCCTTGCGCTCGTCGCCAACGCGTTGGGGTACAAGACGATCATCGTCATGCCCGACAACCAGAGCGCCGAGAAGATGGCGACGATCCGTGCGCTCGGTGCCGAGTTGGTCCTCGTCCCGCCCGCGCCCTTCGCCAACCCCGGCCATTTCGTCCACACCTCGCGCCGCATCGCCGAGGAAACCGACAATGCGATCTGGGCCAACCAGTTCGACAATATCGCCAACCGCAAAGCGCATATCATGGGAACTGCCGAGGAAATCTGGGAGCAGATGGACGGCCGCATCGACGGCTTCACCTGCTCGGCGGGGACCGGCGGCACGATCGCGGGCACGGGGCTGGGGCTGAAGGCGCATACTCCCGAC
>CAUUIU010000109.1:0-8893 GCA_963545025.1 uncultured Sphingopyxis sp.
CTACACTTCTAGCTTCGTCGGCAGCGTCAGATGTGTATAAGAGACAGCCCCGCCCTCCTTCGCCCGGGCCGTTTCGACCGCCAGGTCGTCGTGCCGCGCCCCGACATCGAGGGCCGCCAGAAGATCCTTGAAGTCCACACCCGCAAGAAGCCGCTCGCGCCCGACGTCGACCTTCGCCGCGTCGCGCGCGGCACGCCGGGCTTCTCGGGCGCCGATCTGGCTAACCTTTGCAACGAAGCGGCATTGCTCGCCGCGCGCAAGGGCAAGCGCCTGATCGCCTCGAACGAGTTCGAGGAGGCCAAGGACAAGGTCATGATGGGCGCCGAACGGCGTTCGATGGTGATGACCGAGGACGAGAAGAAGGCAACCGCCTATCACGAAGCCGGTCACGCGCTCGTTTCGCTGCACGTCGAAGGCAATGATCCGCTCCACAAGGTGACGATCATCCCGCGCGGCCGCGCGCTGGGCGTGACGTGGAACCTGCCCGAGCGCGACCGCTATTCGACCAACATGAAGCAGATGAAGGCGCGCCTCGCGCTCTGCTTCGGCGGCCGCATCGCGGAACAGCTGATCTATGGCAAGGACGAGCTCAACACCGGTGCGTCGAACGACATCCAGCAGGCGACCGACATGGCGCGCTCGATGGTCATGGAATATGGTATGTCCGACAAGCTCGGCTGGCTGCGCTATCGCGACAATCAGGACGAGGTGTTCCTCGGCCACAGTGTGTCGCGTGCGCAGAATATGTCCGAAGAGACGGCCAAGCTGATCGACGCCGAAGTCCGCCGCCTCGTCGAGGAAGGCGAAAAGGTCGCGCGTAAGGTGCTCACCGACAATATCGACGAGCTCCACCTGCTCGCCGCCGCGCTGCTCGAATATGAGACGCTGTCGGGCGAAGAATCGAAGCGCGCGATCAAGGGCGAGGATATCGGCCGCGAAAATGATCAGGACAAGTCGGGTACCCCGGTGTCTGGCCATGCCGGATCGCTGCCACAGATCAAGCGCAAGCCGCGTCCCTTCGGCGATGCGAACCCCCAGGGCGCCTAGGCCGGATTCAGCCGCTATTCATCGCCTGACGGTCATTTGTCCCGCATGATCAGGGGGATATCCAGACGGACCGGAACCGCGATGCTTGCCCTTGGCGCGGGCGTGATGCTCTGCGGCATGGCGCCCGGCGACATGAGTGTGGCGGCGTTCCTGACCCGCGCGGATTCGATCGAACGGCTCGGCCCGCTGGCGATCGCAACGCCCGAGGGCATCCGGCTGAAAGGCGAAGTCGTCGCCGCCGGCCGGCGCTACAAGGCGCGGATCGACGCCGAGCGCAAGGCGGGACGCAAGACCACCAGTTGCCCGCCCGAATCGGGCTCGCTCTCCCCCGACGAATGGCTCGCGCACCTGCGCCGCTATCCCGTGCAGGTCCGCAAATCGGTCAGCGTCTATTCGGCCTTCGATACGCTGATGAAGAAACGCTATCCCTGCCCAGCCTGATGCGCCAGACTGGCGCAAGTGGGAGATGATAATGAACGCAAAACTTCGTGGCGCCCTGACCCTCGCGACGGTGATCCTGCTGGCAGCCATGCCCGCATCGGCGCAGCAGAGCGGCGGACTGACATCAAAGGTCGAGCTGGAGAAAGAGATCGCGGGAGCCAATGGCGCCGCAGCCACTTATAGCTATTCCGAGCCAAAGGTCGTCGTTCCCGGTGACCGCATTCGCGTCACCCTGACGTTCACAAACAACAGCACTGCGCCCGCCACCGGGCTGAACATCACCAATCCGATCCCCGAAGGACTGATCTTCAACGGGACGAACGACGACGCCGATTTCACCGTTTCGGTCGACGGCGGCAAGAGCTTCGGCCCGTTGCCTTCGCTGACCCTGTCTGTCGCGAACGCGGCGCCGCGCGCTGCAACGATGGCCGATGTCACCCATGTCCGCTGGCTATGGTCGCAGCCCGTAGCGCCGCAGCAAACGCGCTCGATTGCCTTCTTCGGCCGCGTCAAATGAGCGGCCGGCCGGCCGCATGACGATCTATTGTGATGAATCGGGGGGGCTCAACGCGGGCGCGATGACCTTTTCGGCGGTGATGCTGACTCCCGACGCGGCGGCACACATCCATGCCCGCTTCCGCGCCGTCACCGGTCTGCGCGGCGAACTCAAGGGTAGCCGCATTAGTCTGGTCGAGCGCGCCTATCTGCTCGAACTCTTTGACCGCGCGGGCGGCCGCTCTTGGGTCGCGGTCGCGAAACGCGACAAGCTCGCGCCCCGCGCTGACGGAACGCCGCCGAGCGACCTCGCGCTCTATGGCGCCCTGCTGGATCTCGCCGTCAGCCGATGGCTGCCCGAAACGGGAGGCGTTTGCACCGATGTGGTCATCGACGACGGCCGCTACGACCCCGTCATCCTCGGCCATGTCCGTGAAACGATCCAGGCGGGGCTCGCGGGCTGGGGCCGCGCGTCGCTTGCCGACAGCCGCCGTTCCGACGGCGTCCAGATCGCCGACGTGATCGCGAACAGCCTGTTCAACATCGAGGTCAGCTCACCGCGCGCACACCGTATCGGCGTCATCCTGCAGCCGCTGCTCGCGTCGAAAGCGATCCGCATCGCCGAACTGACGCAGATACCCTGAACGAAAAAGGGCCGCAGCTTCCTGCGACCCTTCTTGTTTCAGCGATGGTACAGCGCTTATTCGAAGTCGCTGCCGCCACCGGCCGGACTGCGCGGCGGCGCAGCGGCGGTCAGGCGAAGCGCTTCGGCCGAGCGCGCGATCGAGCTGATTTCGTCCGGCGTATCGTCATCGTCGACGACAACCTTCTGCAGCGTGCCGACGAGCGCTTCCTTGAGCTCGACCGGGCGAACGGTCTGTTCGGCGATCTCGCGGAGCGCAACGACCGGGTTCTTGTCGCGGTCACGATCGACGGTCAGTTCCGAGCCACCCGAAATTTCGCGGGCGCGGTGCGCGGAAAGCAGGACCAGGTCGAAGCGGTTGGAAATCTTGTCGACGCAATCTTCGACGGTAACGCGGGCCATGGTAATTCCTTGATCGAGGAGAGGCCAGCCAAGAGGCGTGGCGGCAAGCGCTGCGCGCTAGCAGTGGGCGGGGTGAATGTCAATCAAACCCCTGCCCTTGCGGCGCTCGGCGCCGCCAGCCTATGAGCGGATGATGAGCGACGCCACCATCCCTGCCAGCGACACCGGCGTGCTGAAAGCGGATGTGGGCCGACACCGGTTCGAGGTGATCGTCGACGGCGACGAGCGGCTCGAACGGCTGCTCGGGCTGTTTGCCGGCGCAATCCATAGCATCGACTTGGTCATGTATATTTTCGAGCACGACAGTGCCGGAACGCGCGTGCTCGACGCGATGACGGCCGCGGCACGGCGCGGTGTGCGCGTGCGCGCCATCATCGACAGCTTCGGATCGTCCGACATATCGGATCGCATCTTCGGCCCGCTGCGCGAAGCGGGCGGCAGCGTCACCTTCTTTTCCCGTCACTGGCGCTCGAGTTATCTGATCCGCAACCATCAGAAACTGATCCTCGTCGACGATCATGTCGCGATAACCGGCGGCTTCAATATCGCCGACCCCTATCTCAGCAAGGGGAGCCCGCTTTGCTGGTTCGACCTCGGGATCGTTGTGCGCGGACCCACCGTCGAACCTATGTCGCGCTGGTTCGAAATACTCCACAGCTATACCGTGAAACACGACGGCAAGCTGCTGATGCTCCGGCGGCTGATCCGTGGGTGGCCGACGGACGAGGGCCCTGTATCCTGGCTGGTCGGCGGCCCAACCCAGCGCTTGTCGCCGTGGGCGCGCGCGGTGCGCGCCGACCTGGAAAATGCGCAGCAGCTCGACATGGTGATGGCCTATTTCTCGCCGGGGCAAGGCATGCTCCGTCGGCTCGGTCGGGTAGCGGCGCGCGGGCGAGCGCGCTTCGTCATGGCGGGCAAGTCGGACAACCCCGCAACGATCGGCGCATCGCGGCTGCTTTATGGCTATTTGCTGCGCAAGGGCGCCGACATCTGGGAATATCAGCCGTGCCGGCTGCATATGAAGCTGATCGTGATCGACGATGTCGTTTATATCGGCACCGCCAATTTCGACGTGCGCAGCCTGTTCGTGAACGTCGAGCTGATGCTGCGCGTCGCCGATGCCGGATTTGCCGCGACGATGCGAGATTTGATCGCGCGGATGGAGCCTGAAGCCGAGATCGTCACGCCCCAGTTGCACAAGGCGAAGGGAACATGGTTGACGCGAATCCGGTGGGCCCTCGCGTGGTTCGTCGTCGGCGCGATCGACTATACCGTGTCGCGCAAGCTCAACTTCGGGCTCGGTGACCCCGATCCGGACGTCTAGGGCCTAGTCCTTCCAGCCCCAGAACAGGAAGCATGGCGGCACGTTGACCCATTCGAAGGCATTGTCGATGCGGTCGAAATGCACGGCGAGGAAGTCGCGCGCGCGGGCACGGAACTGATAGACGAGGAAGGCGCCGCCCGGGCGCAGCGCGCGATGCGTCGCGGCGGCAATCGCCGGTCCGACGCCCGCGGGAAGCGTCGAGAAGGGCAGCCCCGACAAGATATAGTCGGCCTTTTCGAAGCCGTGTGCGGCGATGATCGCCTCGACGTCGGCGGCCGACCCGTGCACCGCGATAAAGCGGCTGTCGCGGATGTCCTCGCGCAGATAGTCGATGAAATCGGGGTTGGTGTCGATCGCGATCAGCGTCGCGTCGCCCGCCATCCGCTCGAGCACCGGGCGGCAAAATGTGCCGACGCCGGGGCCATATTCGACGAACAGCTTGGTATTCTTCCAGTCGACTGGCTTCAGCATGTGGCGGATCAGCGTCGGCGACGACGGCACGATCGACCCGACCATCACCGGATGCTTGATGAAGCCACGGACGAACATGCCCCAAGGCCCGAAAAAGCGCTTCAGCCGAGCGCGCACCCGGCGGGTTAGCGCGGTCTTCGATTCTTGGGCTTGCGCCCGCGGATTGGTCATGACGGCTTTCGCGTTGTTGCGGTTACAAAAGGCGTGGCAAAATCGACGCGGTAGCGCAAGAAAAGAGTCATGCTTGACTCTGGACAGACAAGCCCTCGCGTGTAGGGAGAGGCGGCGTTACCGACCACGGCAAGAAGGGGGCGGACATGGCGACGACATCGCATTCCATCCCCGCGGACCGTATGGCGGTGCTCTTCGCCGTGATGCTCGTCGCCGCGGCCGGCAATACGGCGATGCAGTCGATCCTGCCCCTGATCGGCACCAAACTGCGTATCCCGGACGTCTGGGTCAGCCTTGCGTTTAGCTGGTCGGCACTGCTGTGGGTGATGACCGCGCCACATTGGGCACGCCAGTCGGACAAGCGCGGGCGCAAGGCGCTGATGGCGCTCGGGGTCGTCGGTTTCCTGTCCTCGATGGCGCTCTGCGGAATCGTTTTATGGGCAGGACTTGAGGGCCTGCTGGGCGCCGGTGTTACGTTTATTGCCTTCGCCGTGTTTCGCAGTCTTTACGGCGGCTTGGGATCGGCGTCGCCGCCCGCGGTCCAGGCCTATGTCGCCTCGCGAACCGATCCCGAACACCGCACACAGGCGCTTTCGCTCGTTTCTTCGTCGTTCGGCCTCGGTACCGTGATCGGGCCGGCGGTCGCACCTTATTTCATTTTCCCTGTCGTCGGGCTCGCCGGGCCGATGTTCGTCTTCGCTCTGGTCGGCCTTGTCGTACTTGTCTTGCTGCGTTGGCGCTTGCCCAATGACACGCCAAGGTTCGCGGCGCGCGGTGCGATTGCGCCCTACCCGCTTTCGGCCGGCCCGGCGGAGCCTACGGGCGAGGATGAGAATGAGACCGACGCGCCCGAGCAGGAATCGCTGAGCTGGCGCGACAGCCGGGTTCGCCCGTGGCTGCTGGCGGGCTTTTTCGGCGGCCAGGCCCAGGCCATGATGCTCGGCGTCATTGGTTTCCTGATCCTTGACCGGCTCCATTTGCGCCCGACCCCCGAAGCGGGCGCGGAGATCATCGGTACCGTTCTGATGTCAGGCGCCGTTGCAACGCTGCTTGCGCAATGGGGCCTCATCCCGCTGTTCAAGCTGACGCCGCGCGCGACCGTCCTGTGGGGTGCCGCGCTTGCCGGAATCGGCATATTGATGATCGGTGTCGCACAGGACCAGCATACAATTACCATCGGCTTCGCGATGGGTTCGCTCGGCTTTGGCCTGTTTCGTCCCGGTTTCACCGCCGGCGCGTCGCTGTCGGTACCGCGCCGCGATCAGGGCAGCGTCGCCGGCATGACGGCCTCGATCAACGGATCGGCCTATATCGTCTCGCCCGCGGCCGGGGTGCTGCTCTACAACTGGCACCCGATGGTGGCCCATGGCCTGATGGCGGCTTTTTGCGGCTGGCTGGTCCTGTGGGGCTGGAAGGCGCTCCGGCAGGACCAGCCCGCCGTCTAGTCCTTGGCCTCGTCGTGCTTGCGCTCGCGGACCGGCTTGAGCATGCCGGGCGCGAAGAAGCCGATCGGGTCGACGCTCATCGCGGCCTGCTTGATCTCGCCCTGGATCTTTTCATAATCCTTTTCCATCGCCTCGGTCACCGAAGCTCGGGTGTCCTTCAGCGCGGCCTCGAAATCCTCCATCGTCACCGTGTCGCTGTCGAGCGACCGCTTGAGCGCCGCAAGCCCGGCGCGGCGCGTCAGATCCTCAAGGTCGGCACCGGTGAAACGATCCGACCGCTCGGCGAGCACCGCCAGATCGACATCCTTCGCCAGCGGCATCTTGCCCGTCTGGATTTCGAGGATGCGGCGACGACCTTCCTTGTCGGGAACCGAGACATAGATCAGCTCGTCGAGCCGCCCCGGACGCAGCAGCGCCGGGTCGATCAGGTTCGGGCGATTGGTCGCGCCGATGACGACGACCGACTGCATCTCCTCGATCCCGTCCATTTCTGCGAGGATCGTGTTGACGACGCGCTCGGTCACCTGCGGCTCGCCAGACGTCCCGCTGCCGCGTGCGGGCACCAGACTGTCGAGCTCGTCGATGAAGATGATCGTCGGCGCGACAGCCCTTGCCCGCGCGAACAGCCGCGCAATCTGTTGCTCGCTCTCACCATACCATTTCGACAGCAGGTCGGACGATTTGATCGAGATGAAATTGGCGTCGGATTCGCGCGCCGCCGCTTTCGCCAGCAAGGTCTTGCCGGTTCCGGGGGGCCCATAGAGCAGGAAGCCCTTGGCGGCACGAATGCCGAGGCGGCGGAACGCCTCGGGATTCTTCAGCGGTAGCTCGATCCCTTCGATCAGCTTGTCGCGCGCCGCATCGAGCCCGCCGACGTCGGTCCACCGCGTGGTTGGCGCCTGCACCATAACCTCGCGCATCGCCGACGGCTGGACGCGTTTCAGCGCATTCAGGAAATCCTCGCGCGTCACGCGCAGATCGTCGAGAACCTCGGGCGGAATTGTCCCTTCCTCAAGGTTCAGCTTGGGCATGATGCGCCGCACCGCCTCGATCGCTGCTTCGCGGGTCAGCGCTGCCATGTCGGCGCCGACGAAGCCAAAGGTGGTGCGGGCTAGTTCGCCCAGATCGACATTTTCGGCGAGCGGCATGCCGCGTGTGTGGATGCCGAGGATCTCGCGTCGCCCGCTTTCATCGGGAACGCCGATCACGATCTCGCGGTCGAAACGACCCGGACGGCGCAGCGCCTCGTCGATCGCGTCGGGGCGGTTGGTCGCAGCGATGACGACGAGGTTGGTGCGCGGCTCGAGGCCGTCCATCAGCGTCAGCAACTGCGCGACAAGCCGCTTTTCAGCCTCGCCCTGCACCTGCCCGCGCTTCGGCGCGATCGAATCGATTTCGTCGATGAACAGAATCGACGGCGCCGCCTTTGCGGCCTGCTCGAAGATATCGCGCAACCGCTTCTCGGACTCGCCATAGGCGCTGCCCATGATCTCGGGACCGTTGATGAGGAAGAATTGCGCGTCGCTTTCATTTGCGACTGCACGCGCCAGGCGCGTCTTGCCCGTTCCCGGCGGGCCGTGCAGCAGGACGCCCCGCGGCGGATCGACGCCCAGCCGCTGGAACAATTCGGGATAGCGCAGCGGCAGCTCGACCAGTTCGCGCAGCTGGTCGATCGTGTCACCCAGCCCGCCCAGATCGTCATAGGTCACGTCGGTGCGGCGCGCGTCATGCGGCTCCTGATATTCGGGGAGCAGTTCGACCTCGGTATTTTCGTCGATGAACACCACGCCCTTGGGATTCGCAGACACGACGAGCAGACGCACTTCGGCGAGTGCATAGGCCGGAGCGTTGAGCATCTGGCGAAGCTGCGGCGGCATGTCGCCCGACTCCAGCCGCTGCTGTCCCGCGGTCGCAACGGTATCGCCCGCGACGAGCGGACGACCGAAGAAGCTACGCTTCAGCCCAATGGCCGAACCTTGCAGCCGCAGATTCTCTTGTGCCGGTGCAAAGACAACGCGCGTTGCCGGACGCGTCTCGACGCGGCTCAGCGCGACCATGTCGCCCGCGCCGGCGCCGGCGTTGGCGCGCTGCAAACCGTCGAGGCGAACCACTTCGAGCCCCTCGTCCTCGGCGTAAGGCGCAAGGACGCGCGACGCGGTCTGCCGCTTGCCGCTGATCTGGATGACATCGCCCTCGGTTACGCCGAGGTCGGCCATGGCAGAGCGCGGGATACGCGCGATGCCGCCGCCGCTTTCCTCGGCGCGCGCATTGGCGACCTGCAGTTTGACCTGTTTTTCTTTTACCGCTGCTTCGGCCAAGGCGTGTCTCCCGCAAAATGGTCAGAACGGCGAAGATAGGATTGTCGTTCCCGTTTTGCGACCCCCCGGCGCGGATCATCTTTTGCCGCACTGCACAAAATTCTGGTATGTCATCCGGTGTCATGTCATCATCGCC
>CAUUIU010000110.1:0-8816 GCA_963545025.1 uncultured Sphingopyxis sp.
ACCGTACTTTGGTCAAGGAAATCAGCGGCAACGTTCTGACCCGCGACAATGACGGTCCCCTGGGCAACGGCTTTCTCGGCGGCGTATTCGGCGGCCGCTCTGCCGGATCGATCTCGACCGACACCAATGGTAACACGATCTATAATATCACTACGCCTTCCGGCACGCGTAGCCTCGCCGGGGCGGGCCGCCTGTTCGGTCTTGACCTGATCGCCTCGCTGGATGCGGGCGAGCGGTCCGGCATGGTCGCCACCTTGGCACAGCCCAACCTGACTGCGATCTCGGGCGAAACCGCCGATTTCCTTGCGGGCGGCGAATTCCCGATCCCGATCCCCGGCAACTTCGCGGGCACAACGATCGAATATCGCAAATATGGCGTCAGCCTCGCGTACACGCCGACGGTGCTGTCGAACGGCCGCATCAGCCTGCGCGTTCGTCCGGAAGTGTCGGAGCTCTCGTCTGAGGGCGCGATCGAGATGGAAGGTTTCCAGATCCCCGCACTCACGATCCGCCGTGCCGAAACGACGGTCGAGCTGGGTTCGGGCGAAAGCTTCATGATCGCGGGCCTGATGAACAATCGTTCGATCGGCGCCATCGACAAGATGCCCGGACTCGGCGACGTCCCTCTCCTCGGCATGCTGTTCAAGTCGGACAATTTCCGTCGCGGCGAAACCGAACTGGTAATCGTCGTGACACCCTATCTCGTCCAGCCGGTATCGGCCAACGAGATCAAGCTTCCGACCGACGCTTTCAGGGACGCGAACGATGTGTCGCGACTGTTGCTCGGGCAAACAAGCGACGGTGTAACCGGTGGCGACCGGCCGAAGCCGCGCCTCGACACCTCGGTTGGCGATGCCGACCGCCCGCGCGGCGGCAGCGGCGACGCATCGCCGGGTTTCAGCCTCAAGAAGTAAAGCGCTGGTTTTCAGGAGCAAAGTGATGAAAAATATCGCAACTTGGACGGCCCTGGCACTGGCTACGACGCTCGCGGGATGCACTGGCACGGCCATCAGCAACCGCAGCCTCGATTCGGTGCACCAGCCCGTGGTGACCAACAGCGTCTATCAGTTCGACGTCGCGTCGGCGGGCGGCGAACTTCCGCCGAGCGAACAGGGCCGCCTTCAGGGCTGGCTCGACGCGATGGGCGTGCGTTACGGCGACCGTGTCGCGGTCGAAGATCCGTCGCTTTACGGTTCGAGCGCTGCGCGTTCCACCGTGCGCGCGCTGGTCGAGCGCCGCGGCCTGCTGCTCAGCGATGATGTTCCGGTGACCACCGGCACTGTACCCGAAGGTCATCTCCGGGTGATCGTCACGCGGGCCTCGGCGCATGTTCCGGGCTGTCCCGACTGGGCAAGCAAATTCTCGGCCAACATCAGCAACGCCACGTCGTCCAACTATGGTTGCGCGACGAACAGCAATCTGGCCTCGATGGTCGCCGACCCCAATGACCTGATCAAGGGCGCGAGCAACGATCGCACCGATCCGGCTGCGGCAACGCGCGCGATCAAGACCTATCGCGAAAAACCGCTGACGGGTGCCGGTAATCTGGACGGCGTATCGACCAGCAACAATGGAGGCGGCAAGTGAACGCTCCTTTCAAGGCCGCGGGCCTGCGTGACCCCTTCAATGCCTATGTGTGCGACGACGATACGCTGGAGCTGATCCGCGTCGCCGCCGGCGACATGGGCTGGCCCATCGAAAAGTGTAACAAGGGCGGGCTGCGCAACGCCGTCCAGTCGCTGTCGGTATCGGCGAGCCCGAATATCCTGTTCGTCGACATGTCGGAATCGGGCGACCCGATCAACGACATCAACGCGCTGGCCGAAGTCTGCGAACCCGGCACGGTCGTGATCGCGGCGGGGCAGGTCAACGACGTTCGTCTGTACCGCGACCTCTTGTCCAGCGGCATCCAGGACTATCTGCTCAAGCCGCTGTCGCTCGACCAGGTGCGCGAATCGCTCACCATGGCGCAGGCGATGCTGTCGGCGCCGAAACACGCCGATATGCACGACGACAAGCCGCATCACATGATGGCGGTCGTTGGTGTGCGCGGCGGCGTCGGCGCTTCGATGGTATCGACCTCGCTCGCTTGGGCGATCAGCGAACAGGCAGACCGCCAGACGGCGCTGCTTGACCTCGATGTCCATTTCGGCACCGGCGCTCTGACGCTCGACCTCGAACCGGGCCGCGGCCTGATCGACGCGATCGACAATCCGAGCCGCATCGACGGCCTGTTCATCGAGCGCGCGATGGTGCGCGCGTCGGACAAGCTCAGCCTGCTGTCGGCCGAAGCGCCGATCCATCAGCCGGTGATGACCGACGGCTCGGCCTTCTTCCAGCTGGAGGAAGAGCTGCGCAACGCCTTCGAGATGACGATCGTCGATATCCCGCGTCAGGTTCTGATCCCCTTCCCGCACCTCGTGTCGGAAGTGGGCACGATCATGCTGGTCAGCGACGTTACGCTCGCCTCGGCGCGCGATACGATCCGCCTCCTGTCGTGGTTCAAGCAGAATGTGCCCGGCGCACGCGTCATCCTGGTTGCTAACAAGTTCCAGAGCGCGGTCGGCGAACTGTCGCGCAAGGAATTTGAATCGTCGATCGAACGCCAGATCGATGTCACCATTCCGTTCGATCCGAAACTGGTGAGCCAGGCGGCGAAGCTTGGCAAATCCTACGCCGAAATCTGCAAGGGCACCAAGGCTGCGGGCGTCTGGACGAACCTGATGCGCCTCGTGCTCGACGGCGCCGACGATGTCGCCGAAGAGACGGCAGCGCCGGCAAAAGGAAAGACGAGCGGCTCGCTGCTCGGCAAACTGAGCCTGATGACGAAAAAGGGCGCGAAATAAGGGCGTGATCGCGGCTGGCACTCCCGGCCGCCTCCCCCTGCCCCTCGCACCCGGAGGGGACGAACCGAGACCATGAACCTGTCAGTGATCCTTATCATCGGTGCCGCCTTCCTGGCCTTTGCGCTGCTCGTGATCCTGCTCGGCGGCCCGTCCGTCGGCAAGGCCAAGAGCCGGCGGCTGGCGAATGTGAAGGACCGCCACGCCGCGTCGACCGAGGCGGTGGTCGCGGCGCAGATGCGCAAGACGATCGCGTCGGGCAGCGGCGGCAACGCCCGCATTTCCAGCCTGATGCCGCGCCGCGAGCTGATGGAACTGCGGCTGCGCCGGACCGGAAAAAGCTGGAATATCAGCCAGTTCATGTTCTGGTGCATGGGTATGTTCGTTGTCGTGACCGGCGGCCTGCTGGTCATCCGCGCGCCCATCATGCTCGCCGTGCTGGTCGGCCTGATGATCGGTGTCGGCTTGCCCTATATGTATGTCGGACGGCTGATCAAAAAGCGCGTCCTTGCATTCAACACCCGTTTTCCGGACGCGATCGACCTGCTCGTCCGCGGCCTGCGTTCGGGTCTTCCCGTCACCGAAACCTTTCAGGTGGTGAGCCAGGAACTGCCCGGCCCCGTCGGCGAGGAGTTCAAGGGCGTCGTCGAACGCATCCGCATCGGTAACACGATGGAGGCAGCGCTTCAGGAATCGGCCGACATGCTCGGCACGCCCGAGTTCCAGTTCTTTTGCATCACCATCGCCATCCAGCGCGAAACCGGCGGCAACCTCGCAGAAACGCTCGCCAACCTGTCGGATGTGCTACGCAAGCGCGCGCAGATGAAGCTGAAAATCAAGGCGATGTCGTCGGAAGCCAAGGCCTCGGCGTGGATCGTCGGCGCCCTGCCCTTCTTCGTCTTCGGCATCGTCTGGATCATGAATCCCGAATATCTGGTCGGCTTCTTCTATGAGGAACGGCTGATCATGACCGGGCTGGGCGGCCTCGTGTGGATGAGCCTCGGCGTGTTCATCATGTCGCGCATGATCAGCTTCGAAATCTGAGGGAGGCGGAACGATGAACAGCAACCTCCTCCTCGCCGCCTTTACCGGAGCGCAGTCGGGCCCGACCCTGATGGGCGTTGACGTGATCTGGGTCGCGACGATGATGTCGGCCGTCGGCGTGTTCGCCGTCGTTCTGGCCATCTATGGCGCGATGACCGTCCGCAATCCGATGACGCGCCGCGTCAAGGCGCTGAACGAGCGCCGCGAACAGCTCAAGGCCGGCATCACCGCCTCGACCGCGAAGCGCCGCGCGAAGCTGGTTCGCAAGAACCAGACCGCCGACAAGATGCGCACCTTTCTCGGGCGCATGCAGGTTCTGCAGGAAAGCCAGATCAAGGAAGTCCAGCAAAAGCTGGCGCAGGCCGGCATCCGGTCGAAGGATCTGGCCGTCGCGGTCATTTTCGGCCGCCTCGTCCTGCCGATCGTGTTCGGCGGCATCGCGGCCTTCCTGATCTATGGTCTCGACATGTGGCCCGACATGACGCCGATGAAGCGCTCGGGCTTTACGATGGCTGCGCTGATCCTTGGCTACAAGGCGCCCGATCTGTTCGTCGACAACAAGCGGCAGAAGCGTACCCACGCGATCCGCAAGGGTCTGCCTGACGCGCTCGACCTGCTGGTGATCTGCGCAGAGGCCGGTTTGACCGTCGACACCGCCTTCTCGCGCGTATCGAAGGAACTTGGCCGCGCCTATCCCGAACTGGGCGAGGAATTCGCGCTGACGTCGATCGAACTGGGTTTCCTGACCGAGCGCCGCCAGGCGTTCGAAAACCTCGCCTATCGCGTCAATCTGGAATCGGTGAAGGGTGTGGTCACGACCATGATCCAGACCGAGAAATATGGTACGCCGCTCGCCAGCGCGCTCCGCGTGCTGTCGGCCGAATTCCGCAACGAGCGCATGATGCGCGCCGAAGAAAAGGCCGCGCGTCTGCCGGCGATCATGACGGTGCCGCTGATCCTGTTCATTCTGCCGTGCTTGTTCATCGTTATTCTCGGCCCCGCGGCCTGCTCGCTGAGCGACGCGATGTCGGGGGGCAGCTTCGGCGGCAGCTGATCTGCCAAACCGTACGGGCGAAGGGGCGGGAGCGATCCCGCCCCTTTTTCGTTCAACCGACCTGCTGTTCGATCGCACCGAAAATGCTGTGATGGCGGTCGTCATCCATCCAGATGCGCACACTATCGCCGCGCTGCATGAAGGGTGTCTTGGGCTCGCCTTGCTGGATTGTCTCGACCGTCCGCACCTCGGCAAGGCAGCTGTAGCCGAGCCCGCCTTCGCTGATCGGCTTGCCAGGGCCGCCATCGGCGTCGCGGTTCGACACCGTTCCCGACCCGATGATCGTGCCGGCGCCCAGATCGCGCGTCTTCGCGGCATGCGCGACCAGCGCCCCGAAATCGAAGGTCATGTCGACGCCGGCATCGGCGCGGCCGAGTGGCTGGCCGTTGAGGTCTACGCATAGCGTACCGTTCAGCTTGCCATCCTTCCACCGGTCGCCGAGCGCGTCGGGGGTCACGAACACCGGCGACATCGCGCTCGCTGGTTTGGACTGGAAAAAGCCGAATCCCTTGGCAAGTTCGGCGGGAATCAGGCCGCGCAGCGAGACGTCGTTGGTCAGGCCGACGAGCAGGATATGCTCACGCGCCGCGACCGCATCGATGCCCGCAGGCACGTCGCCGGTCACGACGACAACCTCGGCCTCCATGTCGCAGCCCCAGGCGGGGTCGCCGAGCGGGATCGGGTCGCGCGGGGCGAGGAAAGCGTCGCTACCGCCCTGATACATCAGCGGATCGTGCCAGAAGCTGTCGGGCATTTCGGCGCCCCGCGCCTGCCGCACCAACGCGACATGGTTCACATAGGCGCTGCCGTCGGCCCATTGATAGGCACGCGGCAGCGGTGACGCGGCATCGCGTTCGTGAAACCGCTCCTTGGGGATCGCGTCATGGTTCAGATCTTCAGCCAGCGCGGCAAGGCGCGGCGCGGCATAGGCCCAATTGTCGAGCGCAGCCTGCAGCGTCGGGACGATCTGGCCGGCGTCGGCATACCAGGCGAGATCGTCGGACACGACGACAAGCCGGCCGTCGCGACCTTTTTTGAGCGAGGCTAGTTTCACGAAAATTCCTTTGTCTGGCGATGCGGCCGGTGCCGACATCGCCGCAAAGGAACGAAAATCAGCGCTGCATCGTGATCGATGCGAAACAGGTAAAGCCGCTCTGCCCCGCCTGCAAGCGCCGGATATATTGGAGATAGGCCTGCGACTGGTTGTAGGTCGTTCCGGGAAGCGTCTGGCCGCGGAACGCGCGCTTGACTTCTTCGCCGGTGAATGGCCGCGCCGCACCTGGAAACGCGCCCTTGGTGCCCGGCGGAACCAGCTTGCCGCCGGCGTCGATAAATTTGCCTGCGGCGGTCGGGGCGGGGACCGGAATCTGGCAATTCATCACCGATACCGCAGTCTGCGCAAAGGCCGGGCGGATCGTGAGCGCCGCCGACACGCCGACGGCGCCGAGTGCGAGCATCTTACGTCGCGTCGGGACCGCTTCATCGTCGGTATGACCGTCACCCAAAAGAGGATTTTCGGCGGGTATGTCGCTATTTTCCATCGTGCGCGCATAACCCAATGATGCGGCAAGGAAAAGCAAAACACCGCGGGTAGCCTGCGCCATCCCGCTTTGGGACATGGGCCCGAAAAACGTTAATTGCCTGAAAGCGCCTTGCGGCTCTTCGCGCTTCGTGCAAGGCGGCAGCACGATGTTCGATCGCCTCTCCAGCCTGGTCATCGCGCTTACGCTGGTCGCCGTCGCCGCGATCTTCGCCGGCATGGCGGGTGGCGATCCGCTGTCGATCATCCTGCTCGCGCTCGCCGGCGTCGCGGCGGCTGCGGTCGTCCATTCCGCGCTGCCGACCCCGCTTCCCGATACGCGCGTCGAAACGGCGCCCGCCGCCGGCACCCCGCTACCATCGCTGCTCCGCCATCCCGATTTTGCACACTGGGCCGACCAGGAAAAGGAACCGCTGCTCGGTGTTGCCGACAAGGTGGTCACGATCGCCAACGACGCCGCGGTGCGCCTGCTCGGGCGCCATATCGTCGGCGCCGACGTCCGCACCGCGATTCGCCATCCCGCCGCAACCGACTGGTTGTCGCGGCCTGACGACACCGTGGAAGCGCAGACGATCGACCTGATCGACTTCCCGCGCCCCGGCCAGCGCTGGACGATGCGCATCGCGGCTCTGTCGGGATCGGAGCGCATCATCTTTCTCAGCGATCGTTCGGTGCTCGACGCCGCCGACCGGATGCGGTCGGACTTCGTCGCCAACGCCAGCCACGAACTGCGCACGCCGCTCGCGGCGATCCTCGGCTATGTCGAAACGCTGCAGGACATGAACGGCGAGGCCGACGCCCCGACGCGCCACCGCTTCCTGTCGATCATCGAGCGCGAGGCGGGGCGGATGCAGCAGCTGGTGATCGACCTGCTATCGATCTCGCGGGTCGAGGCCGACCGATTTCGCCGCCCCACAGCGCGGATCGACTTGGCCGCCATCGTCCGCAGCACGGTCGCACAGCTGCAGGACAACGAAAATCCGCGCGCCAAGGATATTGCCGCGCGGCTGGGCGACACGCCGCAACCGATGCTCGGCGACGAGGCGCAACTCGGCCAGCTTGCACACAATGTGATTTCGAACGCGATGAAATATGGCCGCGCGGGGACGCCAGTGACGGTCGAGCTGCTGCCCGACGGCAGCCGCGTGCGCCTGTCGGTCAGCGATGAGGGCGACGGCATCGCCCCCGACCATCTGCCGCGCCTTACCGAACGTTTCTATCGCGTCGACGAGGCGCGCAGCCGCTCGGTCGGCGGCACCGGCCTAGGCCTCGCGATCGTCAAACATATCAGTGAACGCCACCAGGGGCAGCTCGATATCGAGAGCGAGGTCGGCAAAGGCACGCGCGTATCGGTGACCTTCCCGTTGGCACGCGAAGCCTAGTTTATCGCCTCCAGCAGCTCGGAAATCTTCCCAAACATCGCGTCGATCTGCCCCTTCTCGACGATCAGCGGCGGCGATAGCGCGATGATGTCGCCGGTCGCACGGACGAGCAGGCCGTTGTCGAAACAGGCGTGGAACAACTCCATCGCGCGCGCCGTCGGCGCGCCGGCGCGCGGCTCGAGCTCGATGCCGGCGACGAGGCCGATCGTGCGGATGTCGATGACATGGCGCCGGTCCTTCAGGCTGTGCGCCGCATCCTCCCAATAGCCGCCAATCTCGCTCGCGCGGTCGAACAGCCCGTCGCGCGCGTAAAGGTCGAGCGTCGCGATGCCGGCCGCGCTCGCAAGCGGATGCCCCGAATAGGTGTAGCCGTGAAACAGCTCGATCCCGCCCGGCACGCTGTCGATCACCGCGTCGTGCAGCTCGCGCTTCACCGCGACTGCGCCCATCGGCACCGCGGCGTTGGTGAGCCCCTTCGCCATGGTGATGATGTCGGGCGTCACGCCCCACTGCCCTGCCGCGGTCGCTCCGCCGACGCGGCCGAAAGCGGTGATCACCTCGTCGAAGATCAGGATGATGCCATGCTTGTCGCAAATCTCGCGCAGCCGCTGGAGATAGCCGACGGGCGGCACGAGCACGCCGGTCGAGCCCGCCATCGGCTCGACGATCACCGCCGCGATGGTGTCGGCGCCGTGCAAGTCGACGAGCCGCTGGAGATCGTCGGCAAGCTCGGCGCCATGCTGCGGAAAGCCGCGCGTGAAGGCGTTACGCTCGATATCGTGCGTGTGGCGGAGATGATCGACGCCGGGCAGCCCGCCCCCGAACGCGCGGCGGTTGTTGACGAGCCCGCCGACGCTGATCCCGCCGAAGCCGGTGCCATGATAGCCGCGCTCGCGTCCGATCAGCCGCTGTCTCTTATACACATCTCCGAGCCCACGAGACACTGAGCGATC
>CAUUIU010000111.1:0-8753 GCA_963545025.1 uncultured Sphingopyxis sp.
TGTCTCGTGGGCTCGGAGATGTGTATAAGAGACAGGGATAGGCGGCGCCCATCTCGGCGGTCAGCGACGGCAGCAGCCGGTACATCAATGGATCCTTGGCGCCGAGCAGATGCGCATGACGCATCGCGCGGCGCATGATCCGGCGCAGCACATAACCGCGGCCCTCGTTCGACGGCAGCACGCCGTCGGCCACAAGGAAGCTCGATGCGCGAAGATGATCGGCGATCACGCGGTGGCTCGCCTGCGTCGCGCCCTCGGCCGGAACCCCGGTCAGGTCGACCGACGCCGCGATCAGCGCCTTGAATGTGTCGGTGTCGTAATTGTCGTGGACGCCCTGCAGCACCGCCGCGACGCGCTCCAGCCCCATGCCCGTGTCGATGCTCGGTCGCGGCAGGTCGACGCGGTCGCCGGGGCCGCGCTGGTCATACTGCATGAACACCAGGTTCCAGATCTCGACGAAGCGGTCGCCGTCTTCCTCCGGCGAACCCGGCGGGCCGCCCCAGATATGGTCGCCATGGTCATAGAAGATTTCGCTGCACGGGCCGCACGGCCCGGTGTCACCCATCGACCAGAAATTGTCGCTCGTCGCGATGCGGATGATCCGCTCTTCGGGCAGGCCCGCGATCTTCTTCCACAGGTCGAACGCCTCGTCGTCGGTGTGATAGACGGTAACGGTCAGTCGCTCGGGTGCAAGGCCCCAGGTCTTCGTGACCAGCGTCCACGCATGATGGATCGCCTGTTCCTTGAAATAATCGCCGAAGGAAAAATTCCCCAGCATTTCGAAGAAGGTATGATGCCGCGCGGTAAAGCCGACATTGTCGAGGTCGTTGTGCTTGCCGCCGGCGCGCACGCACTTTTGCGACGAGGCCGCGGTGCTGTACGGCCGCTTTTCCAGCCCGGTGAAGACATTCTTGAACGGCACCATCCCGGCGTTGACGAACATCAACGTCGGATCATTGTACGGCACCAGCGGCGCCGACGGTTCGATATGGTGGCCGGTCCCCGCGAAATAGTCGAGGAACGAGCGGCGAATGTCGTTGGTCGATGTCATGGGCGCGATCTAGTGCGGCGCGGCGCGTTTCTCAAGCAAGATACGCGCCGCGCCGCGCTTCTTCTAGCGTTGGCAGAGACGATTGAGTTCCTCGTCGGAATAGCCCTCGTCGTCGATCAGCGCCTGCGAGATATAGCGGACGTCATATTGCGAGATCTGATATTCGCCCTCGCGCAAGCGATAGAGCAATATCCCGCCGCAGGTTCCGGCGATCCCCGGATGCGAGCTCAGCACCGCAAAAAAGGCATAGGCGCCTGGATAGCTGGCGTCGGGCGGGTTTTTCAGCCAGCCGTCGAGGCGCAGCGAAAATTCTCCGGTCCCCGTCTGATGCATCTTGGCTTCGTCACTGAACCGCTTCATCTCTGCCGCCGTCGTTTCAAGCGAAGGATCCATCAGCTTCACCAGCATCGCGGCATTGCCGGCGTCGAGATTGTCGACAAAGCGCTGCGCAAAACGCGTCGCCGCAGTGGTTTCTGCCGCGCTCGCTTTCCAGTCGGCCGGAACGGGCTTGTAGGGATCGGTCGCCGGATCGTAGCAGCTAAACGCCTGTCGAAAGTCCTTGATGACCGTGACGCCGCGCTCGACGTCGATCTGGTTGTCGAAAAAGTAGCGACCGAACCGCACTTTCTTGACGCCGCAGCGCTGCTCCGCGAGTATTTTGATGCGATCAACCACCGGGTTATATTGATCCGCGTCGATCTCTGCGACCGTCGCCGCAAAACCCTTCCCCGGAACGGCCTCCACCTTGATGACCGGCAAGGGCTGAGCGGACGCCATCAGCGCCGCGAGAAAAAAAGCTGCCATGTCCAAAAACCCCCAACGATTCCTTCGAATCGCGACCCTCTGCCACAACGATCGAAGTTTCGACCCTCGCAACATGGTCACATCTTGTTGGGGAGTGCAGTGCGATGCAAGCGCAATGTCCTGGCGATATCAGAAGTTTGTCGCGATCCCTTTGCCCAGATAACAAGGCAATTGCTGCAGCACATCGGCTTTGGGCACGCCGTCCTCGATCAGATCCGTCGGAACTTCCGACGTATCGGTACGCACCACAGTGAAGCCCGCTCCGGGTGCCGAACGATGGACGACGACATAGCCGCAATCCATCGTACCGTCCTTGCGGTCGCCGCGGAAATCAAATGCCGCGTAGACCCCCGGCGGCTGTCCGGCGGGGTCGCTGTACCACGACAGGCGCAGCACGCGGATCGTGCCGTCGGCCCACAGGGTCGCGCGTTTGCGCAGGTTCATCTCCCATTCCAGCCGCGGGTTCGCTGCCTGGAACGACAGGCGCAGCATCGCATAGGCCCCTGCATAGTCGCGCTTTGCCAGCGCCATCGTATAATCGGCGACGCGGTCCATCGCCGCTCGCTCGTCGGCAGTCGACGGCTGAAACGCTTCCCCCCCACCCGCATTTACCACGCGCTCGACCTCCGGGCTGAGCAGCGGCGATTGCGCCGCCGCGCCGCCGCTGGCGACGGCGCTCGCCGCCGCCAGCGCCAGCCAGACGCCGTTATCAATAGCCATAATAGGCGCCGCCCTTTTCGCGCGCGCGCTGCCATGCCGGGCGGACGTGACAGGCATTCACGAACGCGGCGAGCTTCGGATAGCGGGGTGCCATGCCCTGCATGATCGCGATCTCGGCGGGAAAGCTCAGCATGATGTCGGCGGCCGACAGGCTGTCGCCGATGAAATGACCATTCTCCCCGACCCGGCTTTCCATATAGCCGAAATGCGAATCCAGCTGCTGGGCGATGCGCGGTTCAATCGGCGCCGCTGCTTCGCCAAGACGGGCGGTATAGATGCGAAGCAGGATCGGCGTCATCGCCGACCCTTCGGCGAAATGCAGCCATTCGAGATGGCTGATATGATCGTCGGTGCCGCGTTCGGGGACAAGCGAGCCGCCGCCGTGGCGCTCGCAGACATATTCCGTGATAGCGCCCGATTCGGTGATCACTCGACCATTGTCCTCAATCACTGGCGACTTGCCGAGCGGATGGACAGCGAGCAATTCGGGTGGCGCGAGGTTGGTCACCGGGTCGCGATCATAGAATTTGACTTCATAGGGCGTGCCGATTTCCTCAAGCAGCCACAAGATGCGCTGCGAGCGGCTGTTGTTCAGATGGTGGACGATCAGGCTCATGGCTTTCTCCTATTGGTCTGTCCGGGGAATTCCGTTGCGGTCGATCAGCGCGGCGAGTTCGCGCACCAGCTTGGCCGCAAGGATCGCAGTGACACCCCCCACATCGCGGTCGGGGTGCAGTTCGACGATATCGGCGCCGACGATGGGCGCGGTCTGCTTGTGCAGCACGGCCAACACCTCGCGCACCGTCAACCCGCCCGGCTCGGGATGCGCAACGCCGGGCGCCGCCGACGGGTCGATCCCGTCGAGATCGATCGAGATATAGAGCGGGCCATCGAGGACGGGCACCTGATCAGGAGTGAAGTCCGCCATCGGGATGATTTTGACCCCGAAGCGTTCCGCCTGGTCGCGGCAATGATTGTTGAGAGTGCGGATACCCACCTGCACCAGCCGCGCGGCGTGGCCAGCCTCGCAGATGCGCGCGAAGGGCGAGGCGTGGCTGCGCGGATTGCCGGAGAAATCGTCGTAGAGGTCGGGATGCGCGTCAAAATGCAGGATGTTCACCGGCCCGAAACAGCGCGCCGCCGCCTCGACAAGCGGAAAGGTCACGGCATGATCGCCGCCGAGGGCGAGCGGAACTTCTCCGTCTTCGCGCGCAATCGCGACGTGGCGACGGATCGCGGCGTCGTCCTGCGCCGTATTTTCGGTCAGCGGCAGGTCGCCATCGTCGGTGAAGGCGATATCGGTACCGACCTCGGGCCCAAGTTCGCTCGCCATATTGCCGCGGTCACTCCACAACGCGGCGCGGATCGCAGCGGGGCCAGCGGCAGCACCGCGCTCGAAACTGCTGTTGATGTCGGTGGGAAGGCCGAAGAGGCGGATCGCGGGCATGGCGCGTTGTACCCGCTGACGGTCGCCAAGCAAGGTGCAAGCGGCGGACGCGAGGAAGTCAACGGCGGGCGGGCCGACCTGCGGGGGAGAGGGAGTGCAGGTGCAAGGGGCTGGAGGCCCGCCGCCGTCTGCCGGCCGGTTCGCCAGAACGAACCGACCGGATGGCTATCAGATGTCGCCGAGGTCCTCGTCGTCGGAGCCAGCCATCATTTCTTCGGCGACGGCATCGGTGCGGCCGCGGATCGCGGCTTCGAGCCGTTCGCGCAGCTCGGTATTTTCGCTCAGGAAGTTCTTCGCATTTTCGCGGCCCTGTCCGATGCGGATCGAGTCATAGCTGAACCAGGCGCCCGATTTTTCGACAAGCCCGGCCTTGACGCCGATATCGAGGATTTCGCCGATCTTTGAAATGCCTTGCCCGTACATGATGTCGAACTCGACCTGTTTGAACGGTGGGGCGACCTTATTCTTCACCACTTTCACCTTGGTGGTGTTGCCGACGATTTCATCACCGTTCTTGATCTGCCCGGTGCGGCGGATGTCGAGGCGGACCGAAGCATAGAATTTCAGCGCATTGCCGCCGGTCGTGGTTTCGGGATTGCCGTACATCACGCCAATCTTCATCCGCAGCTGATTGATGAAGATCACCATGCAGCGCGAGCGGCTGATCGACCCGGTGAGCTTGCGCAGCGACTGCGACATCAAACGCGCCTGCAACCCGACATGGCTGTCGCCCATCTCGCCCTCGATCTCGGCACGCGGGACAAGCGCCGCGACAGAGTCGACGACGAGCACGTCGATCGCATTCGAACGCACGAGCGTATCGACAATTTCGAGCGCCTGTTCGCCGGTATCGGGCTGCGACACGATCAGTTCGTCGATGTTGACCCCAAGCTTGCGCGCATAGACCGGGTCGAGCGCATGTTCGGCGTCGACGAAGGCGACCGTGCCGCCACCCTTTTGCGCTTCAGCGAGGCAGTGCAACGCCAGCGTCGTCTTGCCCGAACTTTCGGGACCGTAGATTTCGATCACGCGGCCGCGCGGCAAACCGCCGACGCCAAGGGCAATGTCGAGGCCGAGCGAGCCGGTCGAGATCGACTCGACCTGCATGGCTTCCTTCGAGCCCAATTTCATCACCGAGCCTTTGCCAAAGGCGCGGTCGATCTGCGCGAGCGCGGCGTCGAGCGCCTTCTGCCTGTCCGTACTATTCACTGATTTCCCCGATTCGACGAGTGACAATTGACCGGCCATGACCGTCCCTTTCCAGCTCTAGAGCGACGGCGGAACCATCGCAACGCCGAACCTGTGTGCCACATTTGTTCTTGTGGAACAAGAGTGGAACAAAAGAAAATATGTATAGGAAAAAAGCTGGCTATTCCGCGAAGAATTCTTCGAGCGTGGCTTCGATGTCGCTGATCCGGAACGGCTTGGCTACGAGCTTGCGGTGCGCGTGCATCGGCGGGATGACGTCACCTCCGCCCGAAGTAAAGGCGAAGGGAATGTCTTTGGTCGCTAGCGCGTCGGCGACCGGCCATCCCTTTTCGTCGCCGAGGTTGATGTCGACGAGCGCCCCCGCGATCGGCTCGGCCGCAATGATCGCAAGCGCTTCTTCGTTGGTCGTCGCTTGCGCCGGTTCGGGCAGGTCGAGCGCGTCGAACATGTCGACCAGCATCATGCCGATCAGCACGTCGTCCTCGACGATCAGGATGCGACGATTATCCACGCTGCGCCGCCCGGTGCGCGGCATCGTCGAGCGCCGCCGAGACCGCCTCGGTCAGTTGCGCGACCGAAAAGGGCTTGGGCAGAAAGGCAACGTCGTCGATGTTGATCGACTGGCGCAATTGCTCCTCGGCATATCCCGACATGAAAAGCACCGGCAGACCGGGGCGCTTCGCGCGCATCGCACGGACCATCGCAGGCCCGTCCATCGTCGGCATGACGACATCGCTGAGAATCAGATCGACCTTGTCCATAGTCCCGAAACGTTCAAGTCCCTCTTCCCCTTGCGACGCCGTGACGACGGTGTAGCCGGCGCGGCTGAGCGCGCGTTCGGCGACGGCACGCACCATATCTTCATCCTCGACGAGAAGGATCGTTCCCGTACCCCACTGGCTTTTCTTCGGTTTCGGCGGAGGCTGCGCCACCACGGGCGCGTCGCCTTCCGCGCGGTGGACCGGCAGATAGACGGTGAAACTCGTCCCCTCTCCCAGCTTGCTGTCGGCAAAGATGAAACCCGCCGACTGCTTGATAATGCCGTAGACGGTCGACAGACCGAGCCCGGTCCCCTTGCCGACATCTTTGGTCGTGAAAAAAGGTTCGAAAATCTTGGGGAGAATATCGGGCGATATGCCGGTGCCGGTATCACTGACGCGGAGCGCGCTATAGTCGGCGGGCGGCATGAACTCGTTGCCCATGTGCCGCACGTCCGCCGCCGACACCGGATAGGTCTCAATCGTCAGCGTGCCGCCACCTGGCATCGCGTCGCGCGCGTTGACCGCGAGGTTGATGATCACCTGCTCGAGCTGGCCGGGGTCGGCGCGCACCGCGCCGAGGCCGCGGCCGTGATGCACCGACAGTTGCACCGTGTCGGCAATCAGGCGCTTGAGCAGGTGCGAAACCTCCGAAATCACGTCGGGAAGCTGCAATATCTGCGGCCTCAGCGTCTGTTGCCGCGAAAAGGCGAGCAATTGCCGCGTCAGGCTGGCGGCGCGATTGGCGTTGCTACGGATATGCTGGATATCGTCATAGTCGCTATCGCCGGGCGTATGGCGCATCAGCATCAGGTCACAGCTACCGAGCACGGCGGTCAGGATATTGTTGAAATCATGCGCAACGCCGCCGGCGAGCTGTCCGACCGCCTGCATCTTCGAAGCCTGAGCGACCTGACGCTTCAGTCGCGATTCCTCACTCGAATCCTTAAGGCTGAGAAGCACTGCCGCCTCGCCCAGCCCGCGTACGCCAACGACGCGCATCGACACCGGCTCGTCGGGCTGCCCCGCCAGCCGGATCGACAGGTCGCCGCCGACCTGCTGGCCGCTGCTGTGGCGGCGGATCATGTCGGCGAGCGGGCCCTTGTCCTCGCCAACGACGATGTCGCCGGGATAGCGGGCCATCTTTCCGTCCTGGAGCCCGGCGGCGCGCACAAAGGCCTTGTTCATGTACAGGAAACGCCCGTCGCGATCGACCATCGCGAGACCGAAGGGCAGCAGCGACAGCAGCGTTTCGACATAGGTCTGCGCCGTCCCGCGATCGGCAGGCCCCATTTCCTCGTCGAGCATCGCAAGCAGCATCGGTCCGTTGCCGTCGGCGGGTACCAGCGGGATCTGGAGCATCCGCACCGGAGTCGCCCGATCACCCTCGCGCGCGAAATAGAGCGCGCCCGCATCATCGAGCCGCAACATCGGCGCGACGTCGCGCCCGGCATAATGGACAGCGTCGCCTTCGCCCAGCGCGCGAAGCAGGAACGCCTGATTGGCGACGCGCAGCCGCCCCTCGGCACTGACGAGCGCGGTCATGACGCCGGCGTGTCCTAGCGTGCGCCCAGCCGGGCCGTCGAGATGGCGGGTGATTTCAGAGGCGAGATCGAGCCGTTCGAGCGCCGAAAAACGCCACACCAGATAATCCTCGGCCTGTCCGGTGCGGATGATCTGCGCGCGCAATTGCAGCGGTCCGACGGTGAGGTCATCGACCCTGCCTTCGCCATCACGCCACGCCGTGCGCCCCGCATTTTTGAGAAGCTCCGCGCCTCGCCCATCGAGCGGCAACCCGGGCGGAGTCACGAAGCCACCCATCCAAGTTGCGAACAAGTCGTTGGCGCACACCAGCCGGCCCGCGCGGTCGGTCACGGCGATCGCGATATCGTCGTGATTGACCGCGGCACGCAGCATCGTCCAGTCGGGCAGCGCGGCTTCGCCCGAAACCGCGCCCGGAAACAGCCTGCGCGCCAGAACCACGCCGCCGATGACCACCGCCAGTCCGGCAAGGAAGCCCGCAGCCAGCACGACATCGCGAGTTGCCCAGAACAGCAGGCCCACCGACAGGAGCACAAGCCCGCCAATCAGCGCGGCATCCAGACGCGACAATTCCACCGGGACCGGCAAGGACCCGGCGGGGCCTGCCCCCCTGCTGAAATCATGATCAGCGGAGGGCAGGCTTTGCGCGGTCAAACGACGTTCTTTCTATTGGCGCATCACCAGATGCGGACACGATCCTTGGGCGCCAGATAGAGCTTCTGGCCTTCCTTGACGCTATAGGCCTTATACCAAGGGTCAAGGTTGCGCGAGACCCAAGTCCGCTGGATCGACGGCGAATGCGGATCGGTCGTGATGCGCTGCGAAAGATTCTGTTCGCGATAATTGCGCCGCCACACCTGCGCCCAGCCGAGGAAGAAGCGCTGGTCGCCGGTCAGCCCGTCGATCACCGGCGCCTCCTTCCCGCCAAGCGACGCCTTATAGGCGTCATAGGCGATGGTCAGGCCGGCGAGGTCGCCGATATTCTCGCCGAGCGTGAAGGTGCCATCGAGCTTTTCGCCCGGCAGCACTTCATAGGCGTCATATTGCGCGATCAGCGCTTTGCCGGCCGCTTCGAACGCCGCGACGTCGGCGGGCGTCCACCAGTCAGCGAGCTTGCCGGTTTCGTCATATTTCGCGCCCTGGTCGTCGAAATGATGGCTGATCTCGTGACCTATAACCGCGCCAATTCCGCCATAGTTGATCGCCGGATCGGCATTGGGAT
>CAUUIU010000112.1:0-8748 GCA_963545025.1 uncultured Sphingopyxis sp.
CGCTGTGGAAGGGCAAGCCCGTCAAGGCGCTGACCGAAGGCAAGAACAAGACCGGTGGCCGCAACAACAAGGGTCATGTGACCTCGCGCGGCATCGCTGGTGGCCACAAGCAGAAGTACCGCTTCGTCGACTTCAAGCGTCGCAAGTGGGACATGCCGGCGACCGTCGAACGGCTCGAGTATGACCCGAACCGCACGGCGTTCATCGCGCTCGTCAAATATGAAGATGGCGAGCTCGCCTACATCCTGGCGCCGCAGCGTCTGGGCGTCGGCGACACCATCGTCGCGGGCAAGAAGACCGACGTGAAGCCGGGCAATGCGATGGAATTGTCGCAGATGCCGGTCGGCACGATCGTCCACAATATCGAGATGAAGCCGGGTAAGGGCGGCCAGATCGCCCGTTCGGCTGGCACCTATGCACAGGTCGTCGGTCGTGACCGCGGTCTCGTCATCGTGCGTCTCGGTTCGGGCGAACAGCGTTACATCCGCGGCGAGTGCATGGGCACGGTCGGCGCGGTGTCGAACCCCGACAACCAGAACACCAATCTGGGCAAGGCCGGCCGCAATCGCTGGCTCGGCAAGCGTCCGCTGACCCGCGGCGTTGCCAAGAACCCGGTCGATCACCCGCATGGCGGCGGCGAAGGCCGCACCTCGGGCGGCCGTCACCCGGTTACCCCGTGGGGCAAGCCGACCAAGGGTGCGCGTACGCGCCACAACAAGTCGACCGACAAGATGATCATCCGGTCGCGTCACGCGAAGAAGAAGAGGTAAGCCATGGCTCGCTCGGTCTGGAAGGGTCCTTTCGTGGACCTCCATCTGCTCAAGAAAGCCGAAACGGCCCAGGAAGGCAGCAGCTCTGCGCCTATCAAAACCTGGTCGCGCCGGTCCACCATCCTGCCGCAGTTCGTGGGGCTGACCTTCAACGTCTACAACGGCCGCAAGTTCGTGCCGGTGTCGGTGAACGAAGACATGGTCGGCATGAAGCTGGGTGAATTTGCGCCGACGCGCTTCTTCCCCGGTCACGCTGCTGACAAGAAGGGCAAACGCTAATGGGCAAGGAAAAGTCCCCCCGCCGCGTTGCGGATAACGAGGCGCTCTCGGTCGGCACGCAGATTCGCGGTTCGGCGCAGAAGCTCAACCTCGTCGCCGCGCTGATCCGCGGCCGCAAGGTCGAAGACGCGATGAACATCCTCACCTTCTCGAAGAAGGCGATGGCTGTCGACGTGCGCAAGGTTCTCGCCAGCGCCGTCGCCAACGCGGAAAACAACCACAACCTCGACGTTGATGCGCTCGTCATCAAGGAAGCCAGCGTCGGCAAGTCGATCTCGATGAAGCGCTGGCACGCACGTGGCCGCGGCAAGTCGACCCGGATCGTCAAGCCGTTCAGCCGCATTCGCATTGTCGTGCGCGAACAGGAAGAAGAGGCGTAAGATGGGCCAGAAGAGCAATCCGATCGGCCTGCGCCTGCAGGTCAACCGCACCTGGGACAGCCGCTGGTTCGCCGAAGGTCAGGACTATGGCCGCATGCTTGTCGAGGATCTGAAGATCCGCAAGTATGTGTTCAAGGCTCTGCCGCAGGCAGCGATCTCGAAGGTCGTGATCGAGCGTCCGGCCAAGCTGTGCCGCGTGTCGATCTATGCCGCCCGTCCGGGCGTCATCATCGGCAAGAAGGGCGCGGACATCGAAAAGCTGCGCAAGAAGCTGGGCGAGATGACGGGCAGCGATGTGTCGCTGAACATCGTCGAAATCCGCAAGCCCGAAGTCGACGCCAAGCTCGTCGGCCAGGGCATTGCCGACCAGCTCGAACGCCGCGTCGCGTTCCGCCGTGCCATGAAGCGCGCCGTTCAGTCGGCGATGCGTCTGGGCGCCGAGGGCATCCGCATCAACTGCGCCGGCCGTCTGGGCGGCGCGGAAATCGCGCGTACCGAATGGTACCGCGAAGGCCGGGTGCCGCTGCACACGCTGCGTGCCAATGTCGACTATGCCGAGGCCGAAGCGCACACCGCTTACGGTGTCTGCGGCATCAAGGTCTGGATTTTCAAGGGCGAGATCCTTGGTCACGATCCGATGGCGACCGACCGTCTGATGCTCGATGCACAGACGACCGGTGTCCGTCCGGCTCGTGAAGATCGCCGCTAAGGACTGCTGAGATGCTGCAACCGAAAAAAACCAAGTTCCGCAAGGCCTTCAAGGGCCGCATCCATGGCAATGCCAAGGGCGGTACCAGCCTGAACTTCGGCTCCTACGGGCTGAAGGCGATGGAACCCGAGCGCATCACCGCGCGCCAGATCGAAGCGGCCCGCCGCGCGATCAGCCGCGCGATCAAGCGCCAGGGCCGTTTGTGGATCCGTATCTTCCCCGACGTCCCCGTGTCGTCGAAGCCTGCCGAAGTCCGTATGGGCAAGGGCAAGGGTTCGCCGGAATTCTGGGCCGCGCGCGTGAAGCCGGGTCGCATCCTGTTCGAACTCGACGGCGTTCCCGGCCCCGTGGCCGCGCTGGCGTTCGAACGCGCTGCGATGAAGCTGCCGATCAAGACGAAGGTCGTTGCCCGCCTCGGCGACACCTCGCACCTGGAGGGCTAAGGACATGGCCAAGACCGAAGATTTCAAGGCCAAGACCGACGACCAGCTCGCCGAACAGCTTGGCGAACTGAAGCGCGAGGCGTTCAACCTCCGCTTCCAGGCGGCCACCGGCCAGCTTGAAAAAGCATCGCGCGTCAAGGAAGTGCGGCGCTCGATCGCCCGCATCAAGACGCAGCAGACCGAGCGTACGCGCTCGGCCGCGAAGTAAGGAGACTATCGATGCCGAAGCGCATTCTGACCGGTACGGTGGTGTCCGACAAGGGCGACAAGACCGTCGTGGTGAAGGTCGAACGGAAGGTGAAGCACCCTCTGTACGGCAAGATCATCCGCCGCTCGAAAAAGTATCACGCCCACGATGAGGACAACGCCATCAAGGCCGGCGAAACCGTCCGTATCGAGGAAACGAAGCCGATTTCGAAGCTGAAGACGTGGAAGGTGCTCGACAAGGTCGACACCCACAGCAAGCCCAAGACGGCTGCTGACGCCTGAAGCTGAGTTTCACGGAACCGCCGGGGCATCCCGGTAGGCCAAAAAAGAAGGAAATGCATCGATGATCCAGATGCAGTCACAATTGGAAGTCGCTGACAACAGCGGTGCCAAGCGCGTCCAGTGCATCAAGGTGCTGGGCGGGTCGAAGCGTCGCACCGCCGGCGTGGGCGACGTCATCGTCGTGTCGATCAAGGAAGCCCAGCCGCGCGGCAAGGTGAAGAAGGGTGACGTGCATCGCGCCGTCATCGTCCGCACCGCCAAGGACGTGCGCCGTGCCGATGGCTCGGTTATCCGTTTCGACAGCAACGCTGCCGTGCTCGTCAACAAGAACGAGGAGCCGATCGGCACCCGTATCTTCGGCCCCGTCGTGCGCGAACTGCGCGGCCGCGGCTATATGAAGATCATCAGCCTGGCGCCGGAGGTGCTCTGACCATGGCGAACAAGATCAAGAAGGGCGACACGGTTGTCATCCTGTCCGGCAAGGACAAGGGCAAGACCGGCGAAGTGACGCAGAGCCTGCCGAAAGACGGCAAGCTGGTCGTCGCGGGCGTCAACATCATCACGCGCCACCGCAAGCCGAGCCAGACCAACCCCCAGGGTGGCCTGGAACGCAAGGAAGCGCCGCTGTTCGCAAGCAAGGTTGCGCTGGCCGATCCCAAGACCGGCAAGCCGACGCGCGTGCGTTTTGAAACCAAGGACGGCAAGAAGGTCCGCGTGGCCGTGAAGTCCGGGGAGACGGTCAATGGCTGATAACTACACCCCGCGCATGCGCAAGCGCTACGACGATGTGATCGTCAAGGCGATGACCGAGAAGTTCGGTTACAAGAATGCGATGGAAGTGCCGAAGATCGACAAGATCGTGCTCAACATGGGCGTCGGCGAAGCTACGCAGGACAAGAAGAAGGTCGAATCGGCAGCTGCAGAAATGGAGCTGATCGCGGGCCAGAAGCCTGTCGTGACCAAGGCGAAGAAGTCGATCGCACAGTTCAAGCTGCGCGAAGGCATGCCGATCGGCTGCAAGGTGACCCTGCGCCGCGAACGCATGTATGAATTCCTCGACCGGCTGATCACCATCGCAATGCCGCGCATCCGCGACTTTCGCGGCGTGTCGGCGACGAGCTTCGACGGCCGTGGCAACTATGCCATGGGCCTGAAAGAGCAGATCATCTTCCCCGAGATCAACTATGACCGCATCGACCAGGTGCGCGGCATGGACGTGATCGTCACCACCACCGCCCGTACGGACGAAGAAGCCCGCGAACTGCTCAAGCTGTTCGGCTTCCCCTTCCCGATCGAAGCGCAGGAAAAGGAAGCCGCCTGATCCCCTTGGGACCAGGCAGGCTCTTTCAAGAAGGAAAGAGAACTTAAGTCATGGCGAAACTGAGTTCGATGAACAAGAACGAGCGTCGCAAGCAGCTGGTGAAGAAGTACGCCGGCCGTTATGCGAAGCTGAAGGCGATTGCGGCAGACACCTCGCTCGATGACGGCGAACGTCTGATCGCGCGCCTCAAGATGGCGGAAATTCCGCGCAACGGTAACCCGACCCGCATCCGCAACCGGTGCGAGCTGACGGGGCGCCCGCGCGCTTATTATCGCAAATTCCGGCTGTGCCGTATCCAGCTCCGCGATCTGGCCAACAAGGGCCTGATCCCCGGTGTTGTGAAGTCGAGCTGGTAAGGGACTAGAAGATGGCAATGACCGATCCCCTGGGTGATATGCTCACCCGCATCCGCAACGGCCAGCAGGCCAAGAAGGACAGCGTATTGACGCCGGCCTCGACCCTGCGCGTCCGTGTTCTCGATGTGCTCCAGCGCGAAGGCTATATCCGTGGCTACAGCGAAGAAGCGCTGGGCGCCAAGGGCCAGCACAAGGGCATCCGCATCGAGCTGAAATATTTCGAAGGCCAGCCGGCGATCCGCCACGTGGCGCGCGTTTCGAAGCCGGGCCGCCGCGTCTATTCGGGTTCGAAAGAACTGCCGATCGTGCGCAACGGCCTGGGCATCACCATCGTGTCGACCCCGCGCGGCGTTCTTTCGGACGCCGAAGCCCGCGAACATAATGTCGGCGGCGAAGTGCTGGCGGAGGTGTTCTGATGTCGCGCATTGGTAAAAAAGCAGTAGCGATCCCGGGCGGCGTCACCGCCGCGATCGAGGGCGGTCAGCTTTCGGTCAAGGGTCCGAAGGGCACGCTCGCGATGCCGCTTTCCGACAACATCAAATATGAAGTTGGCGAAGGCAGCATCTCGGTTCAGCCCGCGAACGATACCCGCGAAGCGCGCGCCTTCTGGGGCATGCAGCGGACGCTGGTGCAGAACCTGATCACGGGTGTGACCGAGGGCTTCACGAAAGTTCTCGAAATCACGGGTGTCGGTTACCGCGCCAACTCGCAGGGCAAGAATCTGAAGCTGCAGCTCGGCTACAGCCACGATGTCGATTTCGCGGTGCCCGAAGGCATCGAGATCAAGACGCCGGACAACACGACGATCGAGATCAGCGGTATCGACAAGCAGAAGGTCGGCCAGGTCGCGGCGGAGATCCGCCGTTGGCGTAAGCCCGAACCCTATAAGGGCAAGGGCATCAAATATCGCGGCGAGTACATCTTCCGCAAAGAAGGCAAGAAGAAGTAAGCCATGGCACATCTCACCTCTTTCCAGAAGCGCCGTCAGCGCGTTCGTACCGCCCTCCGTCAGCGCGCCGCTGGACGTCCGCGTCTTTCGGTGCACCGTTCGGGCCGTCACATCTATGCGCAGCTCATCGATGACGCTGCCGGCGCGACGCTGGCTTCGGCCTCGACGCTCGACAAGGATGTCCGCGGCAAGACCGGCGCGACCACGGCAGCTGCGGCTGACGTCGGCAAGCGCCTTGCCGCTGCCGCCAAGAAGGCGGGCGTGACGCAGGTCGTGTTCGACCGCGGCGGCTTCCTGTTCCACGGGCGCATCAAGGCGCTGGCCGACGCGGCTCGCGAAGGCGGATTGGAGTTCTAATCATGGCAGACGAAATTCAGAACGCCGAAGGCGCTCCCGAAGCAGCCCCCACCGATGGCCAGGCTCCGCGCCGCGGCCGTGGCGGCGGCCGCGATGGCGGTCGTGGCGGACGTGATGGTGGCCGTGGCCGCCGCGACGACCGTCGCCCGCGCGACGAAGAGGGTGGCGAAGAGCTGATCGAAAAGCTCGTCCACATCAACCGCGTTTCGAAGACCGTGAAGGGCGGCAAACGCTTCGGTTTCGCCGCGCTCGTTGTCGTCGGTGACGGCAAGGGCCGCGCCGGTTTCGGTCATGGCAAGGCGCGCGAAGTGCCCGAAGCCATTTCGAAGGCGACCGCTGCTGCAAAGAAGGCGATGATTCGCGTTCCGCTGCGCGACGGCCGTACGCTGCATCATGATGGCCGCGGCCATTTCGGTGCCGGCAATGTGACGCTGCGTTCGGCACCCGCCGGTACCGGCATCATCGCCGGTGGCCCGATGCGCGCCGTGTTCGAATCGCTGGGCGTTGCCGATGTGGTGACCAAGTCGGTCGGCACTTCGAACCCCTACAACATGATCCGCGCGACCTTCGAAGCGCTCGGCGAACAGACCAGCCCGAAGTCGGTCGCGCAGCGACGCGGCAAGAAGGTTTCGGACCTGATCAAGCGTGGCGGTGCGTCCGACCGCGCAGCCGAGGCCGAAGCCGCGGCGGTGACGGAGTAAGACGATGGCTGACAAGAAGATCAAGATCCGCCAGATCGGCTCGCCGATCCGTCGTCCCAAGAGCCAGCGCGCCATCCTGACCGGCCTCGGCCTGGGCAAGATGCACCGCGAGGTCGAACTGGTCGACACCCCGGAAGTGCGCGGCATGATCCGCAAGCTTCCGCACATGGTGGAAGTCGTCGAGGGCTAAACCCCCGATGAAGCTCTACCGCCTGTTGACCGGTCCCGATGACGCCGCCTTTTGTGCGCGCGTCGAGGGACTGCTCAACCGGGGGTGGCAGCTTCACGGCAGCCCCTCGATCACCAGTGTCGATGGCCGCGGCTATGTCGCCCAGGCCATCGTGATGGAAAAGGCCGGGGCCTATCCCGGCTTTCAGCCATCGAGTGAAATCGAACCGGACTGAGGGCCCTCGATTTGAGGGTCGGGTCCAAGCGCGACAACAGCGAAAGCGAGTGCAAAGACATGACGATCAAGCTTAACGAACTTCGTGACAACGCCGGCGCCCGCAAGGGCCGCATGCGTGTCGGACGCGGCATCGGGTCGGGCAAGGGCAAGACCGCCGGCCGCGGCCAGAAGGGCCAGAAGGCCCGCAGCGGCGTCGCGATCAACGGCTTCGAGGGTGGCCAGATGCCGCTCCACATGCGTATCCCGAAGCGCGGCTTCAACAACATCTTCGGCAAGGACTTCGCCATCGTCAATCTGGGCATGATCCAGAAGCTGGTCGATGCGAAGAAGCTCGACGCCAAGGCCGTCATCGATCACGCCGCGCTGAAGGCCGCTGGCGTGGCGCGCGGCGGCAAGGACGGCGTCCGCCTCCTCGCCAAGGGTGACTTCACCGCGAAGCTGAATTTCGCCGTTGCCGGCGCGTCGAAGGGCGCGATCGAAGCGGTCGAAAAGGCCGGCGGCAAGGTCGAACTTCCCGAAGTCAAGGAAGCAGCGCCCGAAGGCAAGAAGGCCAAGCGCAAGGCCGACGCAGCCGCCAAGAAGGCTTAATGCACCTGGGGGCGGGTCGGCACAGGTCGATCCGCCCCCGACGCATCTGAATTCGGGCCTTTCCCCTTGCGCTTCGACTATGGCGAACGCACATAGGCGCCGGGTCGCGGGGGGCGCGGTCCGCCACTGAGGAAAGATCACCATGGCCTCTCGCGCCGACCAGCTTGCATCCAATCTGAACTTTTCGAAGTTCGGTCAGGCGACCGAACTCAAGAACCGCATCTGGTTCACGATCGGTGCGCTGATCGTCTTCCGCTTCCTGTCGTTCGTGCCGCTGCCCGGGGTCGACCCCGTCGCGCTGTCGACGCTTTACAGCCAGGCGGCATCGGGCGGCGTCCTCGACATCTTCAACACCTTCTCGGGCGGCAGCCTGGAGCGCATGAGCATCATCGCGCTCGGCGTCATGCCCTATATTACGGCGTCGATCGTCGTACAGCTGGCCGCGGCGCTCGCGCCCAGCCTCGCCGCGCTCAAGAAAGAGGGCGAAAGCGGGCGCAAGAAGCTCAACCAGTACACGCGCTACGGCACGGTCTTTCTGACCGCGATCCAGGGCTATTTCATCGCCGTCGGCCTCGAAACGCTCGGTCAGAGCCAGGGCATCGCGGCGGTTGTCGACCCCGGCATGATGTTCCGTATCGGCGCCGTGATCAGCATCGTGGGCGGTACACTGTTCCTGATGTGGCTCGGCGAACAGATCACGAGCCGCGGCATCGGCAACGGCGTTTCGCTGATCATCATGGCGGGCATCCTTGCCCAGCTGCCGCGCAGCTTTGCCCAGATGTTCACGCAGGTTCGCGAAGGCTCGATGGGCGGCGGCACGATCGTCGCGGTCATCGGCGGCGCGATCGTCATCATTGCCTTCATCAGCTTCATGGAACGCGCCCAGCGCCGCGTCCTCGTCCAATATCCGAAGCGCGCGACCCAGCGCGGCGTGATGCAGGCCGACCGCAGCCATCTGCCGCTGAAGGTCAACACCGCGGGCGTGATCCCGCCGATCTTC
>CAUUIU010000113.1:0-8703 GCA_963545025.1 uncultured Sphingopyxis sp.
CGGTCATCCTGGCGACCGGGGCGCCCAACGACCGCCCGCTCGACATCCCCGGCGCCGACCTGCCCGGGGTGATCGGCAGCGCGGCCTTTGTCGGTTGGTACAACGGCCATCCCGATTTCGCGAAGCTCGACCCGCCGCTCGATGCCCCCGGGGTCGCGGTGATCGGCAACGGCAATGTCGCGCTCGACGTCGCGCGCATCCTTGCCAAGACGCCGGCCGAGTTCGCGGGCAGCGACATTGTCGCGCACGCGCGCGACGCACTGGAAGCCAGCGCGGTGCGCCATATCCAGATCCTCGGTCGCCGCGGCCCGCACCAGATCGCGATGACGCCGAAGGAGCTGGGCGAACTCGGCCATCTCGAACGCGCAAGCCCGCGCGTCGACCCCGCCGATCTGCCGCCCGAGGGCGACGACGCCTTGCTCGAACCCGGCATGCGCAAGTCGGTGACGCATCTGCGCAGCTTTTCGGCCAATCCCGTCGCCAAGCCGGTGACGATCGACTTCGATTTCTTTGCCATGCCCGTGGCGCTCGAAGGCGACGGCCGGGTCCAGCGCGTGATCGTCGAGCGGACGACGCTCGATGCCGACCTGCGCAGCCATGGCACCGGCGAGACCTATGCGATCGACGCCGGGCTGGTGATCAGTTGCATCGGCTATCAGACGCCGCCGATCCCCGGCGTCCCCTACGAGCATGGCCGCGGGCGCTTCGCGAGCGACGAGGGGCGGATCCTGCCCGGCCTCTACGCCGTCGGCTGGGCGCGGCGCGGCCCGTCGGGGACGATCGGCACCAACAAGCCCGACGGCGCGCGGATCGGGGAGATGGTGCTGGAGGATGTCGGGCGCGGCGCGGGCAAGGCCGGCCGGGCCGGGCTCGATAATTTGCTCGCGAGCCGCGACATCACCCCCGTCACCTTCCGCGACTGGCGCCGGATCGAGGAGGCCGAGGTCGCGGCCGCGCTCGACGGCAACCCGCGCGAGAAATTCACCAGCATCGAGGCGATGCTCGAAGCCATCGGTCGTTGATCGCGCGCTTCCGGACCGCGCTCCGCTGGCTGCTCGCACTCGCCTATGGCTATGCGGGGTGGGCGCATCTGGCGCGGCCGGCACCGTTCCTCGCGATCACGCCCCCGTGGGTGCCCGGGCCCGAAATCGTCGTCGCGGCCACGGGTGTCGCCGAGATCGCGGGCGCGATCGGATTGATGATTCCGCGCACGCGCAAGGCCGCAGGCTGGGGCCTCGCGCTCTATGCCTTGTGCGTCTGGCCCGCCAACTTCCACCACGCGCTCGCCAATATCGCGATCGGCGGCGAGACGCTGAGCTGGTGGTACCACGGCCCACGCCTCGCCGCGCAGCCGCTGATCATCTGGTGGGCGCTGTGGGCGAGCGGCGCGGTGGACTGGCCGTTTCGCCGTCGCTCCTAGCCCTTATTTCGCGACCGGCGTCTCGATCGGCAGCTGGCCTTTCTGGCTCGCCGCATAGACTTCGACCGCTTTCAGCACGCGCAACATGTTGCCGCTCGAAATCTTTTCGAGCTCGGCCTGGGTATAGCCGCGCCGTGCGAGTTCGGCGAACAGCCGCGGATAGCCGGTGACATCCTCCAGCCCCACCGGGGTCGCATCCATCCCGTCATAGTCGCCGCCGATCCCGATATGCTCGACGCCAATCGTTTTCTTGAGATGGTCGATATGGTCCGCCGCGATGCCGATCGGAGTCTGCGGCGCCGGATTGGCCGCCTCCCATGCCTTCAGCGCCGCGGCGGCGGCGGCAGGGTCGCCGACGTAGCGCGCGTCGAGCCGCGCCTTTTCGGCGGTTTTGGCCAGCCCATGTTCACGCAGCTTGGGGTCGAGGAAAGCGGCGTAGAGCACGACCATCACCACGCCGCCATTGGCCTTCACGGCGGGCAGCACGCTGTCGGGCACGTTGCGCGGATGATCATTGACCGCACGGACGCCCGAATGGCTGAACATGACCGGCGCCTTCGATACCTCCAGCGCATCCTTCATCGTCGCCTCGCTGACATGGCTGAGGTCGACGATCATGCCGAGGCGGTTCATCTCCTGCACCACCTGGCGCCCGAAATCGGTGAGGCCGTCATATTTGGGCGCGTCGGTCGCGCTGTCGGCCCAGGGCGTCGTCTTGCTATGGGTCAGCGTCATATAGCGCACGCCCATGCCGTACATCTCGCGCAGCACTGCCAGGCTCGATCCGATCGACTGGCCGCCCTCGATGCCCAGCATGCCGGCGACCTTGCCGGCCTTCATCTGCTGTTCGAGTTCGGTCGAGGTCGACGCGAATCCGAGGTCTTTCGGGTAACGCGCGATCAGCCGCTTCGCGACGTCGATCTGCTCGATCGTCTGCTGCACCGCCTGCTGCTCATTCGTGTTCGACGGCACATAGACCGACCAGAATTGCGCGCCGACATGCCCCTTGCGCAGGCGCTGGATATCGGTGTGCATCACCGTCCCGTCGGACTTGGGCTTGGTGGTGTCGCGAAAGTCGAAGCCATTGATCACATTGCCGACCTCTCCGCGCAATTCCCACGGCACGTCGTTGTGCCCGTCGAACACCGGCGCCTTCTTGAGCGCGGCTTCGGCGACGGCCTCGGGCGATTTCTGGGCGATGGCGGGGGTGGAGATCAGGGCGAGAGCGGCGAGGCCGGCGAGCAGGTGCGACTTGTTCATGGCGCGCGACCTTAAGTGGTTGAGCGGAGGGCGCAAGCCCGACTTGACGTGCGCGTCAACGCCGCGCAGCATCGCCCCATGACAGCTTTCGATGACTGGCGTGCACGCTCGCCCTATTATGACGAAACCCATGAGGCGCTGGCGCAAAGCGTCCGCCGTTTCGTCGCGCGCGAGATCGCGCCGCATATCGATCGCTGGGAGGCCGAGGGCGAACTCCCGCGCGATCTGCACAAGAAAGCCGCCGAAGCGGGTATCCTTGGCCTCCGCTATCCCGAGCAATATGGCGGCCATTCGGAAGGCTTCGACAATTTTCACGGCCTCGTGCTGACCGAGGAACTCGCCGCCGTCGGCGCGGGTGGGCTCGGCGCCTCGCTGATGACGCACGGTATCGGCCTGCCCCCGATCCTTGCGCTCGGGTCCGACGAACTCAAACAGCGCGTGGCGCCGCCGGTGCTCTGCGGCGAGAAAATCATCGCGCTCGGCATCACCGAAGCGGGTGGCGGCAGCGACGTCGCAAACCTCAAGACCACCGCGGTCAGGGACGGCGATAGCTACATCGTCAACGGCGGCAAGATGTTCATCACCAGCGGCATGCGGGCCGACTGGCTGACCTGCGCAGTGCGCACCGGCGGGCCGGGCGCCGCGGGTATCTCGCTGCTCCTCATCGACATGGACGCGCCGGGGGTCGAACGCACCCGTCTCGACAAAATGGGCTGGCGCTGCAGCGACACCGCCGCGATCCATTTCAGCGAAGTCCGCGTTCCCGCCGAAAACCTAATTGGCCCCGAAAATGGCGGCTTCATCGGCATCATGCGCAACTTCAACAGCGAACGGCTCGGCATGGCGATGGGCTGCTGCGCCTACGCCCGCGTCGCGATGGCCGAGGCCGCCGAATGGGCACAAAATCGCGAAACCTTTGGGCGTCCGCTCGTCGGTCACCAGTCGATCCGCATCAAGCTCGCCGACATGGAACGCCAGATCGAGGCGACGCAGGCATGGGTCGACCTTTGTGCGTGGCAGGTGAAAGAGGGCAAGGACCGCCCCGCCGACTTCGCGATGCTCAAGGTGCAGGCGACACGGATGCTGGAGGCCGTCGCGCGCGAGGCGGCGCAGGTGCTGGGCGGCGCAAGCTATATCACCGGCAGCAAGGTCGAGCGCATCTACCGCGAGGTCCGCGTCAACGCGATCGGCGGCGGCAGCGAGGAAATCATGCTCGACCTCGCGGGCCGGCAATTGTTCGGCGGGAAGCGCTAACCCTCTTCGCGCTGCTTGTCGGCGAGTGCGCGCGATTCGGCCTTCAGCGGCCGCGACACCGGGCAAACTTCCTGCACATAGCCGTTGAGCACATTGGTCAGCGCGTCGGGCAACAGGCGGTAGAAGACGAACTGTCCGCGCTTCTCGCTTTCGATCAGCCCGGCATTTTCGAGCACCGACAGATGCTGCGACACCGCGGGCTTGCTCATCTCGAATCGCGCCGCGATGTCGCCCGCGCTGAGCTCCGCATGCGCGAGATAGGCGAGAATCCGCCGCCGCGGCGTCGACGCCAATGCCTGAAAGACCCGTTCCATATGTCCCTAAATGGGCATCCTTGCCCCACTTGACAAGAGATTAGATATTTAAGTAATTTCTTATTTCATTTGCAGGAGTCGAGTGATGCGCAGCGACGAGGATCCCCATGCCGTCAATTTCCTGATCGACGAGGCGGGCCCCGACCCGCGCGCCGGCCGCGTTCGCGCCGACGTTCCAAGCATCGTCTGGAATGGCGGCATGGCGCTGGTCGCGCTGGCTGCCGGGCCCTTCTTCGCCACGCCCGGCGCTGTCGCGCTCTTTATCATCACCACCGGCGCCGCGCTGCTGCTCGGGCACAGCATCGGTTATCACCGCATGATGATCCACGGCAGCTTTGCCGCGCCGCGCTGGCTGACCCGCACGCTTATCTGGTTCGGCGCCTTCGTCGGCATGGCGGGGCCCTATGGCATCGTCCGCGCACACGACACGCGCGACTGGGCGCAGCGGCAGGCCGACTGCCATCCTTTCCTTGCGCACAAGACGAACATCGTCCGCGACGCCTGGTGGCAAATTTACTGCCGGCTCGACCTCGACCATCCGCCGCGTTTCGACTTCGCGGCGCTCGACCGCGATCCCTTCATCCGCTGGCTCGAAGCGACCTGGCGCTGGCAGCAACTGCCCGTCGCGCTCCTCTTCTTCGCGATCGGCGGCTGGGGCTGGGTCGTGTGGGGCGTCGCGGCGCGCGTCGCGGTCGCCAACCACGGCCATTGGCTCGTCGGCCACCTCGCGCACAACCGCGGGCCGCAGCACTGGACCGTCGACGCGCACGGCGTACAGGCCTTCGACGTCCCCTGGGCAGCGATCCCGACGATGGGCGAGGCATGGCACAATAATCACCACGCCTATCCGGGTTCGGCGCGCATCGGCCTCCACCCGGGGCAGAGCGACTGGGGCTATGCGGTGATCCGCTTGCTCGAACGCGCCGGCCTCGTGTGGGACGTGCGTACGCCCGACACGATGGGGCAGCGCCGCGGATTGAGCCGGGTCGAACAGGCACCCAGCCCCGCGCCCGCCAGGCTCGCCGGTGCCGCCAGGCCATGACCTCCCTGCTGCTTCCCCAAGCGCCGGGGCGGCTCCGCTACGCGCTGACCGCCACCGCGCTGATCCTGCTTCAACATCTTTTCGTGTTGTTCGCCTGCGTCCATGTCGGCGTGCCGGTCGGCCTCGACGCCAATTTCTGGCTCTTCCCCATTCGCGTGCTGGCGACCCTGCCCAACGTCCCGCTGTTCCTCGCGGTTTCGGGTTTCGGCTTCAGCCTGTTGATCGCGGGCTTGCTCGTCGCGCTGTCGCTGCGCCGCGCCGCGATGCTCGGGCGCAGCGGCGGGCTGGCGCTGATGACGATGGTGCCGACGTTGCAGATGCTCGCGGTGCTGGCGCTGACGATCGCCTGGCGGCGGCGCCCCGGCACCGAGCCCGAGATCGTGGGGCGGCCGATCCCGGCGCACCAGATGGCGATCGGCGTTCTCGCCGGCATGGGGCTGATCGTCCTCGCCGTCGCGGCGTCGGCGCTGACCTTTGGCGCCTATGGCTGGGGGTTGTTCGTGATGACGCCCTTCCTGACCGGGCTGATCACCGGTTTCATCGTCAACCGCGGCCTCGAGCGCAGCAAGGGCGAGACGTTCGCCGCCGTCGCGGCGGCGGGTATGCTCGGCACCCTCGCGCTCCTGATGCTCGCGCTCGAAGGGTTCATGTGCATCGTGCTGATCGCGCCGCTCGGCGGGGCGCTCGCGACGATCGGCGGCTTCATGGGGCGCGCCGCGGCGCGGCAGGTCAATCCGCGCCAGCCCTTCTATAGTGTCGCCGTCCTACCTTTGCTCTTCGCGCTCGATGCCGCGCTGCCGCCCGAACTGCCGATCGTCACGCGCACCGCGATCACCATCGACGCGCCGCCCGAAGCCGTGTGGCAGAGCCTGACCGCCGACCGTCCGGTCAGCGAGGCACCGGGGCTCGTCGGCATGGCGGGGCTCGCCTATCCCGTGGCGAGCCGCATCGCCGGCGAAGGCCCGGGCGCGCATCGCACCGGCGTCTTTTCGACCGGCACCGCCGACGAGCGCGTCACCATCTGGCGCCCCGGCCGCACGCTGGCGTTCCGCGTCGTCCGCCAGCCGCCCGCGATGGAGGAGATGAGCCCCTATCGCAAACTCCACACGCCGCATCTGATCGGCTATTTCGACACCGGCGAAACGCGCTTCGACCTCGTTCCGCTCACGGACGGCCGGACGCGGCTCACCGCCACCGCCGACCATGTGCTGCGCATCGATCCCGCGCCCTATTGGGAGCCGATCGCGCGCTGGGCGATCGCGCGCAATGTCGCGCGGATGCTGACCGATGTGCGCCGCGATGCCGAGCGCCGCGTCGAGACGGCTCGACACGAAGCCCCGGCGGCGGCACAGTCGCGGCATGGACACCGCATCGCACAGCTGGCCCGCTGAGGCCGAAACCCTGCTCGACGACCTCGTCGACCTCCGCCGCGCCATCCACCGCGAGCCCGAACTTGGCCTGCAGAACCCGAAGACGCTGGCGAAGATCAAGGACGCGCTGGCCGGGCTGCCGCTCGAATTTCGCGAGGGGCCGTCGACCACGGGGCTGATCGCGATCCTGCGCGGCCCCGCCAACGGGCGCACCGTGTTGCTGCGCGGCGATATGGATGCGCTGCCGCTCGTCGAGGACACCGGGCTCGACTTCACGTCCGAAACGACCGGCGCGATGCACGCGTGCGGGCACGACACGCATGTCGCGATGCTGGTCGGCGCGGCGAAGCTGCTGTGTGCTGCCCGCGACCGCTTGCCCGGGACCGTGATGTTCATGTTCCAGCCGGGCGAAGAGGGCCATCATGGCGCGCGCTTCATGCTGAACGATGGGATCATCGACCCGCTGCCCGACGCCGCCTTCGCGCTCCACATCATGCCCAACGCCCCGCACGGGATTTTTGCCGGGCGCGCCGGGCCGCTGCTCGCTTCGTCCGATGTCCTTTCGATCATGGTCAAGGGCGCAGGCGGCCATGCCTCGATGCCGCACGACGCGATCGACCCGATCCCCGCCGCCTGCGCAATCGTCACCGCGATCCAGACGATGGTGACACGCCGCATCTCGGTCTTCGACCCCGCGGTCGTCACCATCGCCAAGATTTCGGCGGGGACGACGAACAACATCATCCCCGAAACCGCCGAGATGCTCGGCACGATCCGCACCCTGTCGCCCGAACGCCGCGGACAAGTCGCGCGCGAGCTGAAGCGCCTCGCCCCCGCGATCGCCGAAGCGCATGGCTGCACCGCCGACGTGCAGATCGACGAGGGTTTCCCTGTCACCATCTGCGACAGCCGCGCCGTCGCCTTCGGACAGTCGGTGGTCGAAGACACCTTTGGCGAGGCGGCCTGGCTGACGATGGACAATCCGGTCATGGGGGCGGAGGATTTCTCCTACGTCCTCGAAAAAGTCCCCGGCGCGATGTTCTGGCTCGGCGCGAGCGAACAAGGCAGCGACTGGCGCGCGTGCTGCGGGCTCCACTCGAACCGCATGATACTCGACGAGAAGGTGATGGCGCGCGGCGCCGCGCTCCATGCCGCGCTCGCCGAGCGGTTCCTGAACGACGGGTTTGTCACGCGATAATCTCACACAAAGACACAAAGAGGTCAGTGGATGCCGCCTGAGTTGGAAGAGATCGCGAGCGTCGTTGTTGATTGCGGCTATCGGTTGCATCGCGAATTGGGGCCGGGGCTGCTCGAATCCGCCTATGAAGCGATAATGGCAGATCAGTTGGTTCGCATGGGTATGCGAATTGAGCGCCAAAAGCCGATACCTATCCGGTATGATGGTCTTGAGTTGGCCGAAGGATTTCGCGCCGATTTGCTGGTCGAGCGACGACTTCTCGTCGAACTGAAGTCGGTTGAGCGGCTCGCGCCGCTCCACAGCAAGCAGGTTCTCACCTATCTCCGATTGCTCGACTTGCCGCTCGGGCTCCTCATCAATTTCGGCGGTGGAACTTTTAAGGAAGGCGTGCGGCGGATTGCCAACGGCGACCTCACACGCTGACCTCTTCGTGTCTTTGTGTGAGGCTTTGGAACGTTCCGGCGACTAATTCCCTGTCGCAGCGAGCCATGCGTTGATGTTCTGCAAGGCCGGGTCGGGCGTACATCCGCCCGCGCGGCGCAGCACGCAGGATGGCGCGTCGGTGGCGCCGGGCGAGGCGCAGCCTTCGAAGCGATAGGCGGCGGGCAGTTCGTCAATATGCGCCGGTCCGGTCAGCACGACGTCGAACGCCGCAGCATGGCGCATCACCTCCTCGCGCGTTGCCACGCGGTAGATCGGCGTGTTGCGGCGATAGAGAGCGTAGCTGGCGGCGACGGTCGCGCGCGGGCGATAGAGCGCGAGGCCGCATGTCTTCGCGGGCCGTCCCGCACGTTCGAGTGCCTCGGCCAGCCCGGCCTCCATCGACCAGTTGGGCGCAAAATTGC
>CAUUIU010000114.1:0-8674 GCA_963545025.1 uncultured Sphingopyxis sp.
GTGGGCTCGGAGATGTGTATAAGAGACAGTGTTTTGAGGCTATAGCGCCCCGCGCGCACGGCCCGCTGGCGAACAAGAGGTTAAAATCCGCGCGCTCGCCCTCTTGCGCTTCGCCCGCGGCTTGCGATATTCCTGCCCATGATGTTTCCTGTTTCGACAATAGATCCCTTCCGCGCCATGGCGGACAAGGACGACGGCTCGCCCGGCACCCCCGGCGTCGGCATCGCGACGCGCACACGCGCCAAGGCCAAAAAGCCCTCGATGTACAAAGTGCTGCTGCTCAACGACGATTATACGCCGATGGAATTCGTCGTGATGGTGCTCCAGCGGTTCTTCAACATGGATATCGAACAGGCGACGCAGGTGATGCTGCACGTCCACCAGCAGGGCGTCGGCGTGTGCGGCGTGTTCAGCTATGAAGTCGCCGAAACCAAGGTAAATCAGGTGATGGACGCCGCTCGACAGAACCAGCATCCGCTGCAATGCACGCTCGAAAAGGCCTGAGCTAACCCGTTCGCGCTGCCTGTTCGGCCTTGAGCGTCGAAGAGGGCTCCCCCTTCAAATCGCCATAGCCCAGCTCCGCGCCGCAGCCGGGACAGATTTTCGCGGTCCCGACATCGGTGCCGCAAGTCCGGTGCATATAACGGATCGCGGGCCCGTCCTGCATTTCGTCCGGGGCATAGGCCCAACGTTCGGACCAGTTCCGCATCGCGTAGAGCACATCGAACAGCGCCTTGCCCTTGTCGGTGAGCCAATAGTCATGGCGTAGCGGCCGCTCGCTATAGGCGCGGCGTTCGGCGACCCCTTCCGCCACCAGCACCTTAAGCCGCGCCGACACGAGCTGCGGCCCCAGCCCCGTGTTCGCCGCGATCAGCTCGAAGCGACGTCGCCCGAACAGCAACTCGCGCAGGATCAACAGCACCGCACGGTCGCCGAGCAGTTCGGCCGAGCGACCGACGGGGCAAAAAGTGTCCGACAGATCGGCGCGTTTGGGCATTGGCCTTCAACTCCTATCCGTTCCTCGATGAAAAATAGCTTGTCACTATGATTATCATAGTTACTATCGAGCGCAAGAGGAGAGTTGCCATGCCCAATCCCGCAGCCGTCATCATCGGGGCCGGAGACGCCACCGGCGGTGCCATCGCCCGCGCCTTCGCCGCCGAAGGCCTCACTGCCTGCGTCAACCGCCGCGAACGCAACGCCGACCAGCTCGAATCGCTCGCCCGGTCAATCCGCGACGACGGTTTTTCCGCCCGCGCCTTCCCCGGCGACGCGCGCGACGAAGCGGCGATGATCGCGCTGTTCGATCAGGTCGAGGCCGAGGTCGGCCCGGTCGAGGTCGCTGTGTTCAACATCGGTGCTAATGTGAACTTTCCGATCACCGAAACGACGGTCCGCGTTTACACCAAGGTCTGGGAAATGGCGTGCCTCGGTGGCTTCCTGATGGGCCGCGAGGCGGCGAAACGCATGAGCCCGCGCGGCCGCGGCACGATCATCTTCACCGGTGCCACGGCGTCCCTACGCGGCGGATCGGGCTTTTCCGCCTTTTCGGGCGCCAAGGCGGCACTGCGCATGCTCGCGCAGTCGATGGCGCGCGAGCTGGGACCGCAGGGCATCCACGTCGCGCACACGGTCATCGACGGTGCGATCGACACCGACTTCATCAAGGGCCGCCATCCCGATTTCGACAATGCCAAGGCGCAGGATCTGATCCTCAACCCGGGCGCCATCGCCGCCAATTATGTGATGCTCCACAACCAGCCGAAAAGCGCCTGGACCCACGAACTCGACCTCCGTCCCTGGGGAGAAAAATGGTGAGCAAGACCCTCGAACTGATCTTCGATTTCGGCAGCCCGAACGCCTATCTTTGCATGAAGGCGCTCCCCGAACTGCTCGACCGCACCGGCACCGACCTGATCATCACGCCCTGCCTGCTCGGCGGCATTTTCAAAGCGACGGGCAACAAGGCGCCGATGGTGCAATATGCCGATGCGCCCGCGAAGCTCGCTTATGAAAACCTCGAAATGCGGCGCTTCATCGAGAGGCACCGCCTGACCAAATTCCGCGTCAATCCGCACTTCCCGATCAACACCCTCCTCATCATGCGCGGCGCGATCGTCGCGGAGGATGAAGGCGTGCTCGACGATTATGTCGACGCGGTGAACCGCGCCATGTGGGAAGAGGGCGTCAAGATGGATGACGCAGAGGTTGCCGCAAGCTTCCTGTCCGCGAACGACTTTGACGGCCACACGCTACTCGCGCGTACGCAGGAGCCCGAGATCAAGGCGAAGCTTGTCGCCAACACCGAAGCCGCGGTCGCACGCGGGGTATTCGGCATCCCTACCTTCTTCGTCGGCGACGAGATGTTTTTCGGCAAGGACCGGCTGGCCCAAGTCGAGGAAGCGCTCGGCGCCTAGGTGAAGTCGAGCTGGATGATGTCGCTCGGCGTCGCGCGGCAATACATCTCGACCGGCTTGCTGCCGTCGGGATAGGTCGCCGTCATCGATGCGCGGATGCGCCAGCCGCCGTTGCCCTGCTCGAGCGACACCAGCCTGTCATACGACAGCTTCGTACCGCCGGTCGCGCCGATCTGCCGCGCCGCATCGTTCATGCAATTCTGCACCGACGGCCGCGCCGCGCTCGGCAGCGCGCTGAGGTTCGCGCTCAGCGCCGCGGGCCCGCGCGCGGGATGTGAGGTCGCGCCCTCGTCGGCCGTGCCGTCGGCCTTTTTCTTCTTCTGACTCGCGAGCAGCGCGAGCAGCCCGCCCGCGACGACGATGCCGCCGATGATCAGCCCCGTGCTCGGCCCCTTGCCCTTGTCGGGCTTGGGTTCGGGCAAGGGCGTCAGATTGGCATAGCCATAGCCGAATTCGGCACGGCACCCGCTCGTCACCCAGATATAGTCGGCGCCATAGCCCCATTGGCGCCCGGCATTGCATTTGCCGCCGACCTTGCGGAGCAATTCGACGCGGCCGCTCGTCTGGACATTGCATTGCTCATAGCGGTTGCCGCGTGATTCGCAGCGCAGCGTGCCGGCGAAATCATTGCCCGGATAGGCACCCCCGGCATAACCATAGCCGAACTCGGCGCGGCATCCGCCCGACACCCAGATGCCGTCGGCGTCGAAGCCCCAGTCGCGCCCCTTCGAACAGCGTCCGCCGATCACGCGAACCAGATCGACCCGATTGTCAGTGCGGACGTTGCAGCGCTGCTGACGATTGCCATAGGATTCGCAGCGGATCGTGTCGGCATAGCCCGAATCATAGCCCGGCGTTCCGACGGGTGGAGGATAGGGATAGGTCGTGGCCTGGGCAAAGGCCGGCGTGGCCAGTTGCGATGCGATAAGCGAAACCGCGGTGGCGGCTGTGACGACAGGATTCCGCATGCCCTTGTCTCCCCTGTTAGATCTGTGTGCCGGCAACCCTCGTTTCTTTGATATCGGCGCCGATAGTTTCACATTTTGTGCACGGGCGCCACGATCAAAGCACCTGGCTGGCAGCGAAGACTTAACCAACTCGTGCCTTTCCTTGATCGCCGATATGGCTTAGCCTCCTCCCGGGTCGCGCCACCGCAACAAGGGAGCCGACACTATGACCACATCGATCATCGACGGACGCGTCGAAGCCGCCGACCTCAAGCGTGCGCGCGGCGGCTTGTCGGTCTTTCGCAGCATCACCTTTCAGCCCGATCAGGGTCCGCTGCGGATCGTCAAGAACGCGGTTGTGAAGGACAATGTCGCCGCCGAACTCGTTCCCGGCGCGCACGGCCGCTTCTATCTCTACAATGCCTTCGACCTGAAGGGCGTCCACGGGGTTCGCACCGCCGAAGGCAAGGCAACCTATGGATTTCCTGCAAATAATCAGAAGATTTTCCTGATCCTGGGCATCGTCAACATCGCCTGGATCGTCCTCATCCTGTTCACGCGCGGCGGCGTGCCGCTGCTTGGCGTCGCGCTGCTGATTCTGGCGGCCGTCGGCTATATCTTCATGGGCAAGGGACAGCGCGAGGCGCAGGAGCAGTTCGACGGAGACGCGAGCTATCGCCCGGCATAGCCAGCCCGCTTGCGCGGCATCGCGCATGCGCTAAAGACGCGGGATGGATCAGATCGTCGTTCGCGGCGGCCAGCGACTCAAAGGCCGTATCCCCATCTCCGGCGCCAAGAATGCGGCGCTCACGCTGCTGCCCTGCGCGTTGCTCACCGACGAGCCGCTGACGCTGCGCAACCTGCCGCGGCTCGCCGATGTCGACGGGTTCGGGCATCTGCTCAACCAGCTCGGCTGCTCGACAACGATCGAGGGATCGCGCCCCGAGGATTTCGGCCGCGTGATGACCGCGCGCACGACGACTTTGACCTCGACCGTCGCGCCCTATGATATTGTGCGCAAGATGCGCGCGTCGATCCTCGTGCTCGGGCCGTTGCTTGCGCGCGCGGGCGAAGCGACCGTGTCGCTCCCCGGCGGTTGCGCGATCGGCAATCGCCCGATCGACCTGCATCTGAAAGCGCTCGAAGCTTTCGGAGCAGAGATCGAACTCGCTTCGGGCTATGTGAAGGCCGTCGCACCCGGCGGGCGCCTCGCCGGCGGAAAATACACCTTCCCCGTCGTGTCGGTCGGCGCGACCGAAAATGCCGTCATGGCAGCGGTGCTCGCCAAGGGGACCTGCGTCCTCGAAAACGCGGCGCGCGAGCCCGAGATTATCGATCTGTGCAACTGCCTGGTCGCGATGGGCGCGCATATCGACGGCATCGGCACCGAGACGCTGACCATCGAGGGCGTCGATCGCCTCCACGGCGCAACCTATCGCGTGATGGCCGACCGCATCGAAGCGGGCAGCTACGCCTGCGCAGCGGTCATCACCCAGGGCGACGTCGAACTGGTCGGTGCCAAGGCCGACGAGATGGAAGCCACGCTCTCCGCGCTGCGCGAGGCGGGCGCGACGGTCGAGGCGACCAAGGCCGGCATCCGCGTCGCGATGGACGGCCGCGCGCAGCCCGTCACGCTGTCGACCGCTCCCTACCCCGGCTTCGCGACCGACATGCAGGCGCAGTTCATGGCGATGGCGACGCTCGGTACCGGCGCGTCGCTGTTCACCGAAACCATCTTCGAAAACCGCTATATGCACGTCCCCGAACTGGCGCGCATGGGCTGCGACATCCAGGTCAAGGGCCGCACCGCGATCGTCCGCGGCGTCGACAGCCTTGTCGGCGCGCCGGTGATGGCCACGGACCTGCGCGCCTCGATGAGCCTGATCATCGCCGGTCTGGCGGCCGAAGGCACGACCGAGGTCAACCGCGTCTATCACCTCGACCGCGGTTACGAACGGCTCGAGGAAAAGCTGCAAGCCGTCGGCGCCGATATCGAACGGATCAGCGCGGGCTGAGTGGGCCGACGACGGAAATATTATGTCGTCGCATCACGCGACGGCATGACCGTCGGTCCGCAAATCGAGCATGCGCTCGAACGCGCTGCCAAAACCGCCTACAAGATGGCTGACCAGGGTTTGGACGATGTCCGGGTCACCGACTTGCTCGGAACCCTGATCCGCGAAGAGGTTTTAGCTGAAGCCTGGCGAAACAGTGCGCATCGCAGCGTCGTAAAATGCGGTCTGCGTCCCGCCAAGCGGATCGATTAGCGTCCAGCTAGTCGATCCGCCCGGCCATAGGCGCCGCGCGCATCGCCCTTGATCCAGTCGCCGAGCAGCTTGAGATAGCCGTCGGTGATCCGCGTGACGCTGCGCGATCCGTCGGCGGCGGTCGTGAACTCGAACATGCCATGGTCGGTGTCGGGGAAGAGATAGACGTCGACCGGCTTGCCCGCTTTCGCAAGCCCCAGCAGCGCAGCCCGCGTCGTTTCGATCGGCGCCTCGCGGTCCTCGCCCGCCAGCACCCAGAGCAAGGGCGTATCGAGCCGCTTCAGCGCCGCGACCGCGTCATAGTCCCAGATCAGCTCAACATTGTCGAAGCGCGCACGGCCGATCCGCCGCAGTTCGTCGTTCGTCATCCGCGCCATCGCGCCGCTATATTCGCCCTCGATCTTTGCCGCCCACGGCTGGCCCGCCATGTCGCGCCGCACCGCGTCGAGCGCGTCATAGCCGTCGCGAAAATTGGATAACGCCAACCGCGCGGTCGCGGCCGACAGGCGATTGACCAGCGCAACGGCATCCTCACCCAGCCCCGCCGCGCGCACTTCGGACACCATCTGCTCGCGGTCCTCCTCGATCGGCGAGGCGACGAGGCCGAAGCCGATCGCAACAAAATCGGCCTTGGTGCGCGTCGCGGCGAGCGGCGCGACCCAGCCGCCCTGGCTGCCGCCGAAGAATCCCGCGCGGTCAAAGCGACCCGCCGCCATGCTGCGCGCCTGTGCGAGCGCGTGCGCCGCATCGTCGGCGAGCAGTTCGAAATTCTGCGTATATTCGCCGTCTGACCCGCCCGTGCCGCGCTTGTCATAGACAAAGACCGCGATCCCCTGTGCCGCCATCGCATAGCCATAGACGCCGCCGATCGGCGAGGTGCGTTCGGAGCCGTGCACCATCACTACGAGCGGCCGTTTCGTATCGGCACCCGGCGGCTCGATCAGCACACCCGTCATGTTCGTGCCGACGCTGTCAAAGCTCGCAGGCGTCTCGCGAAAGGCGATCGGCTTCCACGTCTTTCCTGACACCGTCACCTCGCCGGCGCCGCAGGCCAGCGGTACGCCCGCATCCGATGTCGCGCCGCGCCGGCCGTCGCGGAACAAGTAACGCAGGCCCGGAGCGGCGACCGCGGGCGACTTCGCCAGTACGACGAAATCGCCATCGGGGGCGGCGTAGGTTCCGGGCTGGCAGACGGTCTGCGCGGAGGCCGGAGCGGCCGGGAGCGCGGCGAGAAGCAAAAGCGTGCTGGCAAGAATCTTCATATCGCCGTATTATTACGACAATACAGTTATGGCAACTCACTCTCGCGCTGCACCGGCACCGAAACCGTGTTTCCGCTGACCGAAGGCCGCTCGGGCCGTTTCGCGACCGCGATCACCAGCCCGATCAACGCGACGACCCCGCCCGCAATCGACAATGTCGCCCAGCGGTAGCCCTCGAACGCCGTCGAAAAGCCCATCGCGATAATCGGGATCAGCACGCTCGACCAGGCGGCCTGCCCCGGCCCTACCGCGCGAATGACGTTGAAATAGAGCGGAAAGGTCACCGCGCTCGCGACGATGCCAAGGTAGAGGACACCGCCCAGATAGGCCGCGGTCGGCTCGATCACCGGCGGGCCGGTGGTGATCCAGGCATAGCTGCCGTCGGCGAGCGCGCCGAAGAGCATCGCCCAGGCGATCATCACCACCATCGATTGCGCGCGCGCAATGTCGGTACCCTGCATGACATTGGCGGTCGACGCGCTCATCACCCCCGCAAGGGTCAGCGCGGTGCCGAGCAGAACTTCGCCCGGTCCCACCGCCGCGGCCCGATATTCGTGCAGAATCATCATCCCGACGCCGACGATCGCGATGCCCGCGCCTGCCAGAAAACGTCCTTCGAGCGGCGTTTTCAGAAAGGCGCGGCCAAGCAGCGTGTTCGGCACGATCAACAGCGCGAAAAGCACCGCTACAAGGCCCGAGGTGATATGCTGCTCGGCGCGGTAGACGAAGTTGAAGTTGAAGGTGAACTGCGCGATCCCCAACAGGACGGCAAAGGCCATCGCGCGGCCGTCCAGCCACAGCCGCTCACGGCGCAACACGGCAAAAGCGAACATCGCGATCGCCGCGACGGCGAAGCGATAGGTCACCGACCAGCTGGGGGGAACGATACCGAGCTGCCCCTTGATCACGATCCAGGTCGATCCCCAGATCAACGTGACCAGCGCAAAGGGTATCAGAACGCGCGGGTTGAGCAGCGACGCCTGCAGCGCGCTCATAGCGCGGCGATGGCGGCCGCCAGGGGCGCGACCGCGGCGGCATCCTGATCCCAGCTGACGACGAGGCGCGCGGCGCCCTCACCCCAGTCGTAAAAGTCGAAGCCCGCACCGCGCAGCCTCTGTGCCTCGTCGGCGCTCAGGCGCACGAACAGCTCATTGGCCTCGACGGCATGCATCAACCTGTCGCCGCACGCCGCCGCGAGCGCCGCCGCACCGGCGTTGGCGCCGCGCGCATTGGCAAGCCACAAGTCGTCCTTCAGCATCGCGCGAATCTGCGCCGCGACGAAGCGCCCCTTGCTCAGCAAATGGCCACCGCGCTTTTTCAGCTCACGCACACCCGCGCCGCCGCTACCGCCGAAAAAGACGATCGCCTCAGCCATCATCGCGCCGTTTTTGGTAAAACCGAACGACAGCGCGTCGACCCCGGCGCGCCAGGTCACATCGGCGGGCGCGCAATCGAGGAAGGCGACGGCGTTTGCGAAGCGCGCGCCGTCCATGTGGAGCTTCATCCCGTTCGCCTTGGCGATCTCGCTGATCTCGGCCACTTCTTCGGGCCGCCATGACAGACCATATTCGGTGGCGTTGGTGATGCTGATCGCCGCGGGCTGCACCTGATGCACGTCCTTGCGAATCCCCGCGATCCGCGTCTTCAGCGCTTCGGCGTCGATCTTCGCGCCGGCGCCGGGCAGGGTCATCAGCTTGGCGCCGCCCGAATAGAATGTCGGCGCGCCGCATTCATCGACCTCGATATGAGCTTCCTCGTAACAGAGGATGCCCTGCCACGGC
>CAUUIU010000115.1:0-8639 GCA_963545025.1 uncultured Sphingopyxis sp.
TATAAGAGACAGGTCGATGAAGATGACGATCGATACGATGATCATCGGAATCGCGAGCAGGGGTAGCGCGACCGCAACGACAGCGAGATCGAAGGTGCGTTTTATGACCCGGTCGCGCATCGTCATCGGGCCGATCGACACGACCAAAGTCTGCTTGCCGTCGAGCTTGTTGACCGCGACGGCGCCGAGCTTGGTTAGCTCGGGCATGTAGATTTCGGCATCGATATCGAGCGCCTTCAGCACGAAGGCCCAACGCGCGCGGCGCGTCGCGCTGCAGGCGATCACCACGCGGTCGACCTGTGACACCAGTCGTCCCAGCATCTGCATAAATTCGGCGTTGGCGGGGTCGGGGACCAGGTTCAGCTTGGCGGCGTCGATGACCTTGGCGCTCGGGAAATTGCCCTCGATGCCGTCGAGGATCACCAGTTCGAGCTGGTGGCCGCCGGGGAGCAGTTTCTGGCCGAGCTTGCTGACCAGATAGCGCGACACGACAAGCGAAACGGCGCTGATGCCGAGGCCCACGAAAAACAGGTAGCGTGAGAAATAGATGCTGGCGCGCAGCAGGACAGCTGCGATCGCCAGCACCGCCGCCGTGACGAGCAGCGAGTTGAGGGCTCGCCCGACGCTGATCTGCGGCTGGTGCGCCGCCTCGATCCCGAACGCGCGCGCATTTGCTGCGACGATCAGATAGACGGGCAGGGCGGTCTGGAGCACGATCCAGAAGTGCGACAGCGGCAGATTGCCGAAATAGCTGAAGGCCAGCACGGCGTAGGCCGCGGCGATCGCGAGACAGTCGGAGATTATCAGCCCGAAACGCAGCCAACCGCGCGTGATCCGCTTGCGATTGCGCGTGATAAAGGCGGCTTTTAGGTCGGCACCATCGACTAACACCGGCGTTTCCGGCGTTGCCAGCGTCTGAGCCTTGTCGGTCTCAGGAAGCAATAACATCGCTAAACCTCAAAAATAAAACGGGATTATACTTGCTGCGATTGCTTTTGCTTTTGCGCGCTACTGGCAGACGGATGCGCTGATTGCAACCGGAATTGCCTTTCGATCTAACGGGTTGAAATCCCCTTTTGTCGCAGAAACGCCCAGCAAAAGCTGTTGGTTCCGGGCCATATCAAGCCCCGGCCTGATAGTCGCTGAACCATTGCACGAAGCGCGGCACGCCGTCCGCGATCGTCGTTCGCGCCCGATATCCAAGATCGCGGCTGATTGCATCGATATCGGCAAAGGTCGCCTGGACGTCGCCGTCCTGCATCGGCAGCAGGTTGAGCTCGGCTTTGCGCCCGCATGCGGTCTCGATCGCCGCGATCAGGTCGAGCAAGGGCTCGGGCCGGTTGTTGCCGATATTATAGATGCGATGTGGCGTGGTGAAGCCGCCGGCCTTGTCCGAGCCGTCGTCCGCCGGCGGATGGTCGAGGCTGGCGATTACCCCCGCGACGATATCGTCGATATAGGTGAAATCGCGCTGCATATCGCCGTGATTGTAAACGTCGATCGGCCTGCCTTCGAGGATGTTGGCGGTGAATTTCCACAGCGCCATGTCGGGCCGGCCCCACGGGCCGTAGACGGTGAAGAAGCGCAGCCCTGTTTGCGGCACGCGAAACAGATGGGCATAAGTTTCGCTCATCAGCTCGTCGGCGCGCTTCGTCGCGGCGTAGAGCGAGATCGGATGGTCGACGCGGTCCTCGACGCGAAAGGGCATCGCCTTGTTGGCGCCGTAGACCGAGGAAGAGGAGGCGTAGACGTGGTGGAGGACGGCGCGGTGGCGCGCGAGTTCGAGGATGTTGACGTGGCCGATGAGGTTCGAGCGGACATAGGCGCCCGGATTGTCGAGCGAATAGCGCACACCCGCCTGCGCGGCGAGGTGGACGATGCGGTCGAAACGGGTGTCCGCCAGCGCCGCCGTGAGCGCGGCGTCGTCGCCGATGTCGACGCGGCGGAGCGCGAGCTGCCCCGGAAAGCGTCGTTCGAGCTCGGCGATCCGGGCTTCTTTCAGCGCAACCGCATAATAATCGTTGAAATTGTCGACGCCGACGACTTGTTCGCCGCGCGCGAGGAGCGCGGCTGTAACATGCATGCCGATGAAGCCGGCGACGCCGGTAAGCAGGACCGTCATTTCGGCAGGTCTTTCTCATAGCCCTCGGGCGAGGAGGATTGCCACAGCCAGCTGCTCGCGCACATCGCGTCGACGTCGAGCGCGGCGCGCCAGCCGAGCAGACGCGCTGCCTTGTCGGTGGCGGCATAGCTGCTTGCGATGTCGCCGGCGCGGCGGCCGACGATTTGGGTGGGGATGCTGCGCCCGATGGCGCGCTCATAGGCCGCCACCAGTTCCTTTACCGTGACGCCGTGGCCGGTGCCGATGTTGATGGCGTCGCAACCCGTCGCGCGCTTGCTGTGATCGAGCGCCGCCAGATGCGCCGCCGCGAGATCGACGACATGGATATAGTCGCGCTCGCCGGTGCCGTCGCGCGTCGGATAATCGTCGCCGAAGATCGACAGTTTTTCGCGCCGCCCGACCGCGACCTGCGCGATATAGGGCATCAGATTGTTTGGAATATCGCGTGGATCCTCGCCGATCCGGCCCGATTCATGCGCACCCACCGGGTTGAAATAGCGCAGCAGCACGCCCGACGTGCCGGGCGTCGCCGTCGCCCAGTCGGCGATCGCGCCCTCAACCATCGCCTTGGTGCGGCCATAGGGATTGGTTGGCGCGATCGGATGCGTCTCGTCGAACGGGAGGTACTGCGCCTCGCCATAGACGGTGGCCGACGAGGAAAAGACGATGCGCCGACATCCCGCGGCGTCCATCGCGGCGAGCAAGTTCACGGAGCCAGAAACATTATTCTCGTAGTAAAGGAGCGGCTTATCGTTCGATTCTCCCACGGCTTTCAGACCTGCAAAATGGATCACGGCGTCGGGCGCGAAATCGACCAGAGCGCTCCGCAGCATCGCGGCATCGCGTATATCACCCTCGATCGTTTCGAAGTCGCGGTTGCTGAGCTGGCGGACGCGCGCCAGCGCGACGGGCGACGCGTTGGAGAAATTGTCGAAGACGCAAGGCTCATGACCTGCCGCCAATAACTGCAGCAGTGTATGGGTGCCGATATAGCCTGCGCCGCCGGTGACGAAAACCTTCATGGACATTCCTGCCGGGCCGCGCCGCGCGTGCCTCTGGTGGCCGCATCTTGCATAAATGTCGGAAACAGCGGGTTAACCTGTCTGCTCAGAGCGCCAGTTCGGCGGCTTGGACTGGCGCCGTCTTGGCAAAGGGGCTGAGGCCCAGCCAGGATTCGATGCTGTCGGTGAGGTCGTCTTCGCCGGTGAGGATCAGGCGGCGCTCATCGACCGCATCGGCGACGCGGTCGTACCCCATCCAGATCGCGGTCATCGTACGAAGATCTGTCGCGGCATACAGGTCGACATCATGACCGGGGTCGACCGAGCAGAGCTCAGTCTCGGCCCCCGGCTCGACGACCAGCCACCACGAGCGGCGGTCGGCGGGCAGGTCGGTATAGCGGAATTGCACGATCGTCTTGCGGTCGGGCATCGGGTCGAGGACCAGCCCGCGGCGCATGTCCCACATGAGCAGTTGTACATCGAGCTGTTCGAGTGACAGGTCGCCGTCGATCCAGCGCTTGCCCCACACGCCGAACGCCTCGACCACCGGCGCGAGTTCCTGTCCGGCGCGGGTGAGTCGATATTCGAATACGCCCGATTCCCGCTCGACCGGGGTGCGGTGGACGATCCCCGCTGCCTCGAGGTCCTTGAGCCGCTGCGACAGCAGGGCGGGGGACATCCGCGGCACGCCGCGGCGCAAGTCATTGAAACGCGTGGAGCCGGCGGCGAGCTCGCGCACCAGCACGATCGTCCAGCGTGTGCACAGGATTTCGGCCGCCATCGCGACCGGACAGAATTGACCATAGGTGGCGTTCGCCATGCTATATTCCTCTCGCTCGCCCTATACCGCAGGAGGTGCGGGGGAGGCGAGTTCAGTTTCTGTATCGGGGGCGATTCAGTTCCTGAACTATCGAGCCACGCCGTCCATCGTCAGAAGCCATCGCCAGCAAGGGACAACCTATGGAGATGAACATGCTTGCAACGACTGAAATGAAGACTTCCGACTATTGGTACGGCGTCGCCGACAAGATCGCCGATCAGATCGGCGCGTCCGCCGCCGACCATGATCGCGACGGCAGCTTTGTCGCCGGAAATTACGACCTGCTCCGCGAAGCCGGGCTGATCGGCGCCGCGGTGCCGATGGAACTCGGCGGCGACGGGCTCGACTATGCGACCTTGTGCGGGATCGTCCGCGGGCTGGGCAAAAGCTGCGGCTCGACCGCGCTCGCTTTCTCGATGCACTGCCATCAGGTCGCGGTCGCGGCGTGGCGCTGGCAGCATATGCAGGCGCCGACCGACGGCCTGCTCCGCCGGGTGGCGGCTGAAAATCTGGTGCTCGTGTCGAGCGGCGGGTCGGACTGGCTGCAGGGCAGCGGCACCGCGACCAAGGTCGACGGCGGCTTCCTGATCAACGCGCGCAAGATTTTCTCGAGCGGGTGTCAGGCGGGCAATATCCTGATGACCAGCGCGGTCTATGAAGATCCCGAAGCCGGGCCGAGCGTGCTCCACTTCGGCGTGCCTTTCAACGCCGAGGGCGTCACGATCCTCGATACGTGGAACACGATGGGAATGCGCGGCACCGGATCGCACGATGTCGAACTCAAGGACGTGTTCCTCGCCGATGCCGCGGTGTCGGGGCGTCGTCCGCAGGGCAAATGGCATCCGCTGTTCCATATCATCAGCATGATTGCCTTCCCGCTGATCTATTCGGCCTATCTGGGTGTTGCCGAAAGCGCGCGCGACGCGGGCTTCGACGCGGCAAAGCGCAAGCTCGCGACCCCGGCACTCATCGCGCTCGCCGGTGAGATGCAAAACAGCTTCTGGACCGCGGAGACGGCGGTGGCGACGATGATCGCAACCGCAGAAACGGCATCGCCGGGTCCCGAGACGACGAGCCAGGTCATGACCGGCCGGACGATTGCGGGCCGCGCGGCGATCCACACAGTAGAGCTGGCACTGGAGCTTGCCGGCGGCGGCGCCTTCTACAAGGGGTCGGTGATCGAACGCGCCTTTCGCGATGTACAGGGCGCGCGCTTCCACCCGCTGCAGGAACCGGCGCAGAAGGAATTGAGTGGCCGGTTGGCCCTGGGTCTCGATATCGACGGCTGAACGTATCGGTGAGGGTTTGAAGGACGTCGCCTCCACATGGTGGGGGCGGCGTCATTCTTATGCGCTGTGCGCTTGCATTCATGGCGTCAACGCTCGACATAGACGTCATGGATTTCGCCTTCGACAACAGCTTCCACGATCGCATGGAAGGCTTTTACGCTCCGGCCGAAGCGGCGAAGCCTTCGGCACCGAAGCTTCTGATCTTCAATCACGCGCTGGCCAAGCACCTCGGAATCGACGTTCCAGGCGCGGGCGACGCGCAACTCGCCGCCGTTTTTTCGGGCGACGAAATGCCGGGCGGCGCCAACCCGCTCGCGCTCGCGTATGCAGGACACCAGTTCGGCCATTTTTCCCCGCAACTCGGCGACGGCCGCGCGCTGTTGCTCGGTGAGATCGTCGCGCCCGACGGCGCCCGCTTCGACATCCAGCTCAAGGGATCGGGGCCCACCGCATTCTCGCGCAACGGCGACGGCAAGGCTGCAATTGGGCCGGTGCTGCGCGAGTTTCTTGTGTCGGAGGCGATGGCCGCGATGGGGGTGCCGACGACGCGCTCGCTTGCCGCCGTCGCCACCGGCGACCGCGTCCAGCGCGAGCGCGCGCATCCGGGTGCGGTCCTGACGCGCATCGCGAGCAGCCATATTCGCGTCGGGACCTTCCAGTTCTTTGCCGCACATTTCGGTGCCGATCATGTCGCACAACTGTCGGACTATGCCGTCCGCCGGCACTTTCCGGGGCTCGCTGCGGACCGCAACCCGCATCTGGCGCTACTCGACCGCGTTATTGGCCTGCAGTGCGAGTTGGTCGCCCAATGGCTCGGGATCGGATTCATCCACGGGGTCATGAACACCGACAATGTCGCGATCAGCGGCGAGACGATCGACTATGGCCCGTGCGCCTTCATGGACCGCTTTTCGGTAAACACCGTGTTTAGCTCGATCGATGCCAATGGCCGTTATTCCTATGGCCGCCAGCCGCAGATCATGCACTGGAACATGGCGCGCTTTGCCGAAGCGCTGTTGCCCGCGATCCATGCGGTCGACCCCGCGGATGTCGAAGCGGCGAAGGTGCTGGTCGATGCGGTCCCCGACCGGTTCCGGGATGCGTGGCATGGCCGGATGCGCGCGAAGCTGGGGCTCGATGAGGCGGGCGAGGCCGACGGCGACCTGATCGACGGGCTGTTCGACCAGCTCGAACAGAACAACATCGATTTCACGCAGTTTTTCCGCGCTCTGGCGATGCTGCTGCGCGGCGACGGGGCCATGCTCGCGGACTTGCTCCCCAATCCCGATGCGATGGCACCGTGGGTTGCCGACTGGTGGGCGGCGCTCGAACGCGAGACGACCCACCCCCTTGAACGCGCCGACTCGATGGACGCAGTGAATCCGCGCTATATTCCGCGCAATCATAAAGTCGAAGCAGCACTGGCACACGCCGAGGAGGGTGACATGGCACCCTGGCTCGAACTGCTCGAAGTCGTCCGCAACCCCTATACCGATCGCGCCGAGTGGAGCGATTATGCTGGACCCGGGCCCATCGACGCCGAACCCTATACGACCTTTTGCGGAACCTGACCGGCGGCGACCTGTCCCTTCGGCGGTTGAGGGGGCGGGGTGCAGTTGCTAGGGAGCAGCGGCTCCATCCAGATAGGAACGAAAATTGTCCGATCCCAAGAAGGTCACCGTCGTCGGGACGGGCTATGTCGGCATTTCCAACGCGGTGCTGCTCGCGCAGCACAATCGCGTCGTCGCGCTCGATATCGACGCGCGCAAGGTCGAGCAGATCAACGCGAAGCTCTCGCCTATCGCCGACGCCGAGATCGAGGATTATCTGGCGAACAAGCCGCTCGATCTGATCGCGACGACCGACCGCGAAATGGCGTATAAGGACGCCGATTTCGTCATTGTCGCGACCCCGACCGACTATGATCCCGACAGCAATTATTTCAACACGCGGACGGTCGAAGCCGTGGTCTCCGACGCCTTGAAGCTTGCGCCGGGCGCGCTCATCGTCATCAAGTCGACCGTTCCGGTGGGTTTCACCGACCGCCTGCGTGCCGATCTCGGCGGCGATGCGATAGTCTTTTCGCCCGAGTTCCTGCGCGAAGGGCGGGCGCTCTACGATAATCTCCACCCCTCGCGGATCATCGTCGGCGACACCCACCCGCGCGCCGCCGAATTCGCGCGGCTGCTGCTCGCCGCGTCGCTGAAGCCCGATGCGGCGATCCTGCATACCGGCAATACCGAGGCCGAGGCGATCAAGCTGTTCGCCAACACCTATCTCGCGATGCGCGTCGCCTTCTTCAACGAACTCGACACCTATGCCGCGACGCACGGCGTGGATTCGCGCCAGGTGATCGAGGGGGTGGGGCTCGACCCGCGGATCGGCAGCTTTTACAACAATCCGTCCTTCGGTTACGGCGGCTATTGCCTGCCCAAAGATACCAAGCAGATGCTCGCCAATTACAAGGACGTGCCCCAGAACCTGATCCAGGCGATCGTGTCGTCGAACACGACGCGCAAGGATTTCGTGGCGTCCGAGGTGCTGAAACGCAATCCGCGCATCGTCGGCATTCACCGGCTCGCGATGAAGGCGGGGTCGGACAATTTCCGCGCCAGCAGCATCCTCGGCGTGATGAAGCGCATCAAGGCCAAGGGGGTCGAGGTGATCGTCTATGAGCCGCTGCTGACCGAGGATCGGCTGTTCCATTCGCGCGTCGTGCGCGATCTTGACGCGTTCAAGGCGGAGGCCGACGTGATTATCGCGAACCGTGTCACCGACGAATTGAGCGACGTCGTCGACAAGGTCTACAGCCGCGACCTGTTCGGCGCCGACAGCTGACCCGCTTTTCGGCGGAACCGCCACAATTTCGGAGAGTTAAGCCCCTAAAGGGGAGAATCGGGTTGCGCCCTCACATCACGCGAGCCACAAGCGCCCAACGGTTGAGGGCAAATGCGGAAAACTGACCAGTCTCGCGAGGAAAAGCGCCTCTCGCCGCAGTGTATCCGGCGCCTCCTGAGCGCGACAGCGTCCGGCCTCGTGCTCAGTTGGACGGCATCAACTGCGGCGCAGGAGGTCCAGCCGCCGTCGGTTCCCGCCCCCGAAGTTGCGGTGCCTGCCAGCGAGCCGATCGCCGCGCCGACCCCGCCGCCGCCCGAAGCACAGCTCCCCGAGGTCCCGCCGATCATCGCCGACGACGAGTTCGAAAAGGCGATCCCGCCGATCAGCGCCGAGAATGACGCCGAACTCGACCGGCCGTTGGAATCGATCGCCGATTTCGAAAAGCGCCAGGCGGCCGAAGCGGAGAAGGCGACCGACAACGAGACCGCCGACACGACCGCGGGCGCCGGAACGCCTGAAGTCGATGGTGTGCCACTGCCCGCGCTCGCCGACGGCGATGCGGTCGAGGT
>CAUUIU010000116.1:0-8612 GCA_963545025.1 uncultured Sphingopyxis sp.
CGATCGCTCAGTGTCTCGTGGGCTCGGAGATGTGTATAAGAGACAGGGCAGGGATCGGACGGGCTGTTGACCTTTCAGGAAATATTCGACCTCAAGATCAACGCCGACCTCGTCATCCTGTCGGCGTGCGACACAGCGGGAGCGGCATCGGTCGCGGCGACGCGCGAAGCGGGCGTTGCGAGCGGTGGCGGCAATGCGCTCGACGGTTTGGTGCGCAGCTTCATCGGCGCCGGCGGCCGCTCGGTGATCGCGAGCCACTGGCCCGCCCCGGACGATTTCGATGCGACCAAACGCCTGATCGGCGGTCTGTTCACTGCAACCCGCGGCGAAAGCATCGCCGACGCCTTATGGGCTACGCAAACGCGGCTGATGGACGACAAGCAGACCTCGCATCCTTATTATTGGGCGGGGTTCGCGATCATCGGCGACGGCGGCCAGGCGCTGCTGCACGGCACCGCGACCGCAGACGCCACCACAGACAGGAGGGAGGCTGCCGGCCGCGCGGCCCGCTGAACGCATGACGGGGGGAATGACGATCGACACTGCGCCAGACGCACCCGCGTCGGACGGCAGCCCGGCTGCCGTCCCGCTGCGCAAGCGCGTGCGCCGGCTGGTCATGCAGCTCGGCCCGTCGCGGATGGCGGCGACGATGGTCTTCCTGCTCGTCGCCATATTGATCGCGCGCTTCAGCTGGGACCTGCCGCTGATGCGCGACGCCGAACGCGCGCTCTACGATGCGCGCGCGACCGCGATGGCACCGCATGTCGGACAGGACAAGCGCATCGTCATGGTCACCTATAACGACGAGACTTTGTTCAACACCGGCATCCGCTCGCCGCTCGACCGTACCCTGCTCGCCAACGCGCTCGCCAATCTCGACCAGATGGGCGCGAAGGCAATCGGCATCGATATCGTGTTCGACTCGCCGCGCCCCGACGATGCGGTGCTGAAGGCGCAGCTGCGCGCGATGACGACACCGACATGGCTCGCCTATGCCGAACAGGCGAGCAACCCGAACACCATCTTCTATGAGCAGCAGAAATATCTCGAGGCCTATCAGGCCGATGTCGTGACCGCCAAGACAAAGCCGACGAGCGTCCTCTTCCGCACCGACGACGACAGCGTGATCCGCAACTGGCCCGACCGGCCGAAGAATCTGCCACCGCTGATGGCCAACGCGCTCGCACCGGTCGATCCTGCGCACGCAAGCTATCAGGGCAGCATCCGTTTCCTCGTCCCGGCGCGCGCCGCCGAGGGGGAGGAGGAGTCGGTGTTTGCCAATATCCCGATCGACACTTTCGCAATGCCGATGGACGCCGAGATGCGCGCCGGTTTTTCGGAGCTGGTGAAGGACCGCTATGTCCTGATCGGCGGCGACATCATCGACAACGACCAGTTCAACACGCCGCTGAGCCGCTTCACGGATCCGATCAGCGGAGAGCATGAGACGATGATCGGGCTCGAGGTCCACGCGCATATGCTGGCGCAGCAACTCGACAACGCCTGGTCCAATCCGGTGCCCGGCCCGGCGCTGTGGGTGCTCGCGATCCTCGTCGTCCTCGCGGGCGGGCTCACAAGCCTGATCGACCTGCGCGCGCGCTGGGTCGCGATCGCCTTCCTGGGGCAGATGGCCTTCTTCATCGCCTTTCCCTTCTGGGTCCACAGCACCGGCGTCGATACGACCACCCTCCCCGCCTTCGGCTGGGCGATCGGCTGGCTGTTTGGCTATGCCGCGGTCGGCACGGCAGCGCGCACGATCGGCGCGCGGCAGCGCGCTTTCGCGCAGTCCGCGCTCGGCAAATATCTGCCTGTCGACGTCGCGGCGCAAATCATGCGCGATCCCGACCAGCTCTCGCTTCACGGCGAGCGGCGCAACATCTTCTGTGTCTTCACCGACCTCGAAGGTTTCACGAAATTGAGCCATGCGGTCACGCCGGAAACCGTCGCGCGGCTGCTCAACGAATATCTCGACCGCCTTTCGGATATCGTGCTCGACCATGGCGGGACGATCGACAAATTCGTCGGCGACGCGGTCGTCGCCTTCTGGGGCGCACCCTTGAGCCGCCCCGACGACGGACCGCAGGCCGCCGCGGCCGCGCTTGCCATGTATCAGGCGGGTGAGAAATATCGCGTCGATCTGATGTCCGAGGATGTCCCGCCGATCGGCATGACGCGCGTCGGCCTGCACGTCGGCGACGCGATCGTTGGAAATTTCGGCGGCGAGGGCCGCATCCAGTACACCGCGCTCGGCGACAGCATGAACACCGCCTCGCGCCTCGAGGCGGCGAACAAGGGGCTCAAGACCGGCGTGCTCGTCTCTTCCGAAGCCGCGGCTCGCGCGGGGCGGGACGATCTGGTGCCGATGGGCCGCGTCACGCTGCGCGGCCGCGCGCAGCCGGTCGACGTGCTGACTCCGCGCCCCGACCTGACCGCCGACCAGCGCGACCGGATTGCTGCGCTGGTCGCAGCTCACGCGGCGGACGATAACAACGCCTATGTGACCTGTGCCACAGCAATACAGGGCGAATTCGGTCAGGATCCATCCATCATGTTCCTGATAGAACGCCTGAACGAGACCAAAAAAGGAGAAAGCTATGTCCTTTCCTGACTTCCAGATGCGCCGCATGGGGCTGACCGCCGCCGCCGCCATCATGACCATTGCGCTCGCCGGTACCGCCGCCGCGCAATCGATGGTCGTTCGCTCGACGGGGCCGTCCGCGGCCAAATATCCGACCGGCACCAAACTGAAGTCGGCCGACAAGCTGACCCTTGTCGCCGGCGACAAGGTCGTACTGATGCAGGCAGGCAAAACCCGCACGCTCTCGGGACCTGGCACCTATGGCGCGACGGGCACGGTGCAGGCCAGCCAGTCGATGGGAACGACAGTAACGCGCATGCTCGCGAAGGGCCCGACGATGCGCTCGCGCGGCGGGTTCTCGCGGGGTCCAAACGATCCCGTACCCGTCGAGGCGCGTGCCCCCAATCTGTGGCTGCTTGACTATCGCGAAGGCGGCACTTTCTGCGTGCTCGATCCCGCCATGCTGATGCTGTGGCGTCCAAACATGGAAGGCGACACAGCGCTCGAAATCGAAAATGCCGGCAAGAAAACGACCGTCGCGATCGTCGACGGCGCGAATTTCCGCAAATGGCCGACCGATACGCTGCCTGTCCAATATGGTGTCGATTACCGTTTGTCGGGTGCCGGGCTGGCAAGGCCGGTTACTGTTCGCTTTACCCAGATGGGCGAGGTGCCCGATACCGTTGAGGGATCGATCGACATGCTGGTGGCCAAGGGCTGCTCGCCCCAGCTCAATCGCTTGGTCGATGCGATGTCGGAATCGGAATCGGCGGGTGGATGATCGGGGCCGGGCGACCATTGAACCAGCCCCACCCATCTGTTAACAATCGAAAGGGAAGCTGCGCTTAACAGCAGTAAGTCCTTTCCTTGGGTCGAAAATTCGCACTGCCGGGCGACCGGCAGAGCCTGATGAATTTGGCATGTCGCTGTGGAGGCGGCGCGCTTGCACGCAAGGGGTGGTGATGACCGGATTTGGGGCATTTGGGAACGCAGGAACCGCGCGGTCGATGCGGACCCGGTTGTTGGCGACGCTCGCAGGTTCGGCGGGCCTGATCGCCGTGACGCTTCCTGCCGCCGCCCAGGCGCAATTAACGCCTCAAATTCCGACGCGCGAGGAAATCCAGCAACCCACGCTCGCGCCGGCGACGCCGCCGAGCGAACAGGTTGTGGCCGTCGATGACGAGATCGAACGCTCCCCCTGCCCGCTCGCCAACCCCGAATTTGCGAATGTGCGGATCACGCTGCGCAGCGTGCAATTCTCGACGGTCGAGGGGATCGACCCCGCGATGCTCGCCGCCAGCTGGTCCGACCGCGTCGGCCAGGACCTGCCGATCTCGGTCGTTTGCGACATTCGCGACCGCGCCGCGACAATGCTGCGCGCGAAAGGCTATCTTGCCGCGGTCCGCGTACCCCCGCAGACGATCGACGACGGCGTTATCCGGCTCGACATCCTCGCCGCGCGCATGGCGCGGATCGAAGTGCGCGGCGATGCCGGCACCAACGAAGGGCTGCTCCAGCGTTATCTGTCGCGGCTCGACGACCAGCCGGTGTTCAACATTGTCGAGGCCGAGCGCTATCTGTTGCTCGCCCGTGATATCCCCGGACTCGACGCGCGGCTGACGCTGCGCCCCGGGGCGGTCCCCGGCGAAGTCGTTGGCGAAGTCACGGTCGCCCGGACGCCCGCCGTTTTCGACTTCAACACGCAGAATTTCGGATCGAAGGACGTCGGCCGTTGGGGCGGCATCGCGCGTGCGCGGCTCGCCGGACTGACCGGCATGGGGGACCTCACCACGGTCAGCTTCTATGCGACCCCCGATTTCGACGAACAAAAGGTCGTGCAGCTTGCGCACGAATTCCGCGTCGGCGGCGAAGGACTGCGGTTTGGCGCCAGCTACACCTATGCCTGGACACGCCCCGACATCACCGGCCTGCCCGTCAAGTCGGACACTCAGATCGTCAGCCTCTTCACGACCTATCCGCTCGTGCTGTCGCAGGCTGAGCGAATAACGATTGGCGGCGGGCTCGACTTCATCGATCAGGATATCAGCCTGACCGGCATTCCGATCAACGAGGACCGGCTGCGCGTGTTCAATCTGCGCGCCGACGGCGCGTGGATCGATGCTGCCTCGGTCGCGGGACGCGGCGGATTCAGCCCATCGGAGCCGCGCTGGTCGCTTGCGACGTCGATCGAGGCGCGGCAGGGCGCCAGCTTCCTCGGCGCCAGCGACGATTGCGGCACCGGCGGCGGCGCCTGCTTCCTGCCCGGCGCGGTACCGCTGACCCGCGTCGAAGGCAAACCCGATGCTTTTCTGATCCGCGCCAACGCGCTTGCCGAATGGCGGCCGCACAAATTGTTCACCCTGTCGGCGGCACCGCGCGCGCAATGGGCAAGCGACCCGCTTCTGGCCTATGAGGAATTTTCGGGGGGCAATTTCACCGTCGGGCGCGGGTTCGACCCCGGCACGGTGATCGGCGACAGCGGCGTCGCAGTGGCGCTCGAAGCACGATATGGGTCTTTTGTCCCCGCCAATACGAAGGCCCTGGCAATCCAACCCTTCGTCTTTTTCGACGCGGCGTGGGTGTGGAACGAGGATACGGCTTTCAACGGCCTCGATCCGCAGAAACTCTATTCGGCGGGCGGCGGCGTCCGCGTCGCCTATGGCGACGTAGCAAGGCTCGATGTGACGCTCGCGGCGCCGCTCAATCGCGGCGGCTTCCTGACTCAAAAACCCGATCCACGACTTCTGGTGTCGCTGACCACCCAATTCGGCGTGAGGGCGCGCTGATGACTTTTGCATCGAGGACCAACGCCATGCGTGCCACCGCCACCCGATCGCCCACCCGCAACGGCAAACACCGGTTGCTGACCAGCTGCGCGATCGCTGCGGGGATGCTGGCGCTGGCCTATGGAGGCCCCGCACTGGCGCAGGTCAACGGCAATCCCGTGCCAGTTCTTGTCGGGGCGGGTAGCAACGTCTCCAGCAATGGCGGTACGAACACGACGACGGTTACCGTCACGCAGGCACAGAGCATCTACAACTGGGTTCCGACCGATACCGCGCCGACCGGCGGCCCGATCGATTTTCTACCCACTGGCGAAAATTGGAATTTCGTCGGTCCCACGGGCTACACCGTGCTCAACCGCTTCGTGAACGGTAGTGGCGGGTCGCTCAGCCGCCAGATCGCGCTCAACGGAACAGTCAACAGCTTCGTCACCGTCGCTGGCCTGCCCAACCAGCAGGGCGGCAATATCTGGTTCTATAACGCGGGCGGCATCCTGATCGGCGCGAGCGGCGTGATCAACGTCGGCAGCCTCGTTCTGACCTCCAACGACGTCATCACCGCCGGCGGACTGTTCGGCCCCGGCGGCGAAATCCGATTCAACGGCGCGGCGGGCAGCACTTCGGCGATCACCGTGAACGGCAGCATCAACGCCGACAACGCGCTGAATGCCGGCAGCAGCTACGTCGCGCTGGTCGCGCCGCGCGTCGTGCAGGCTGGCAGCGTCCGCACCGACGGCTCGACCGCCTATGTCGCCGCCGAACAGGTCGACATCCGCATCAACAGCGGCCTCTTCGACATCAACGTCACCAGGGGCGCCGAAGGCGGCAATGCGATCACCCACACCGGCAGCACTACCGGCCCCGCGCACCTGCAGGGCGACGTCGACCAGAGCCGCATCTACATGGTCGCCATTCCCAAGAATGACGCCGTCACGATGCTGGTGTCGGGGCAGGTCGGCTATGACGACGCGCTGTCAGTGCAGGTCGACCCGGATGGCGCGGTGCGTCTGTCGGCGGGCTATAATATCGTCGCAGGCGAACTGGCGACGACACCAGCCAACGCGACCGCGGCGAACATCACTATCAACGACACATTGTTCCGCAGCGATACGATCGCGCGCGCCAGCGGCGCTCTGGTGGGTCAGCCCTTGCTCCCACTGCCGGTTTCTCCCGGATCGCCGTCGGAAGGGCGAATCTTCGTTCAGGGCAGCGGCAGCTTCACTGGCGACGTGAGCGCGACCTTCTCCGCCGGTACGAACCAGCTGATCGGCGCGACCGGCAATTTCTCCGTCCAGTCGGGCGGCACCGGCGGCGCAGCTGGCAATTCGTCGGTGAACGTCAATGGCGGCCAGCTCAGCGTCGGCGCCAATCTGGCGATCACGGCAACCGGCGCGCTCGGCGCGACATCGGGCGACAGCCAAGGCGGCACCGCGCGCCTCAATATCACCGGCGGTGGTCTGGCGTTGATCGCCGGCGGCGCAACGGTTTCGGCGGATGGCGTCGCAGGGGTCGACACCGGCGGGAACGGCGGCGATGGCCGCGGTGGTACCGCCGAAGTGATCGTATCGGGAACCGGCAGCCTTCTGTCTGCCAACACCGTCTTTGCGTCGGCGAACGGGCAAGGCGGCGGACTGTCGGTCGATCCGGTCAGCGGAACGGTGACGGCGGCCGATGTCGGCGGCAGCGGTTTTGGCGGCACGGCCACGGTCACCGTTGAAAATGCCGGCAGCCTCAGCGCGACCCAGGGCCTCGGCGCCTTCGCCGTTGGCCAAGGTCAAGTCGGGCAGGACCAGTCGGGGAACGGCACCGGCGGCACCGCACGCATTGCGGTCACCGGCGCGGGGTCCAGCCTGCAATCGGTTCAAACCATCGTCAATGCGAGTGGCACGGGGGGTGGCAACATCTCCAATCCGACGATCGGCACCTTCACGACGCTCGACGCGGGCGATGGCCAGGGCGGACAGGCGAGCATCGAGGTCAATGCCGATGCGACCGCGACGATTTCCTTCGGTTCGACAGGCGTCAGCGCGGAAGGCGAAGGCGGCGGCGCGTCCGGCGACAGCTCGGCAGGCGGCAACGGCAGCGGTGGCTCGGCAAGCGTCACCCTTACCGGCGGAGACACCGTAGATTTCGCCGATCTGACGCTCACCGCGTCGGGGCTCGGCGGCGGGGACAGCGCCGGGCTCGACACAATCCAGTCTGGCGACGGCGTCGGCGGCAATGTCAATGTGTCCGTGACGGGCGGGTCGACGCTCGACGTGGGCGGGAACCTCAGTCTCGCGGCAAGCGGCGTCGCGGCAACGAGCGACAATGTCGGCAACGGCGAAGGCGGTAACGCGATCGTTTCGGCGACCGGCGGCGGCAATATCAATGTCGCCGACCAGATCTTCGTCGATGTCTTCGGCGGCAGCACCGGCCTCGCGGTGATCGCCCAGAACGCCGGGAACGGCACCGGTGGCGACGTCGTCTTCACCGCCAACGGCGGCACAATCCGCGCCGACGGCTATCAAGTCGACGCTTCGGCCGGGGTCGTCAATTCGACGGGTGCGGGCGGACCGGCACAGGGCGGCACGATCGCTTTCACCGCGTCGAACGCGGGGCAGATACTTACCACCAACGACGGCAGCCAGTTCTTTGACGCCGGCGCGCGATCAGGCGCGAGCGCGGCTGGCAGCAACGCGACCGGCGGGACGATCCAGTTCATCGCCAATGCCGGTACGATCAACATGGGTGCCGCCTCCAGCATGTCCGCGACCGGCATTTCGGGTGGCGCGATCGAGAGCGGCGGCCCCAACCCTGTCGGCACCGGCGGCTCGATCCTGATCCGGACCGTCGCCGATGCGACGGACAGCAGTTCGATCAGCCTTGGCGAATTCAACGGATCGGCCGACGGCTTTACCCAAGTCGATGTCGAAGGCGGCGCCGGGGTTCCCAACCAAACGTCGGGCGCCGGACGCGGCGGCACGATGACGATCGAGGTGCAGGGCGGCACGCTGTCGGCTTCGTCGCTCAACGCCACCGCGAGCGGCTATGGCGGCAACGGCCCGAGCGACGCCAGCAACGGCACGGGCGGCACCGCGACCTATACGCAGACGGGCGGCGTCGCGAACGTCGGCGACATGACGATCAGCGCCGACGGCTTTGGCGGCGTGGTGCAGGGCCAGTCCGGCATCGGAATCGGTGGCACGGCAACCATCAACCTCCTTGGCGGCACGATCAACGCCGCCGACATCGTTGCGCAGGCCAATGGC
>CAUUIU010000117.1:0-8536 GCA_963545025.1 uncultured Sphingopyxis sp.
CAGTTCGGCATCGCGGGCGTGCTGACCGTGCTGCTGCTCGTCGGCATGGCCGGGCTCATCGTCGACCGGGCACGCGAGAATGCGGCGGACGATGCCGGCACAGCCGAAACCGCCAAGCTGCCCGGCGACGCCGAGCAGCCCGGCAGCGCTCCGCTCGAGGAACTCGGCGTTCAGCCGGTGTCGGGCGATGCGCAGGATCAGACTCAGGCGGCCGGGGCCAAGACGCCGCAGCCCGCGCCGACGACCGTCCCCGACCTCGAGCCCGACCCCACACTCCAGCGCGCGCGCCAGTCGGGGCAGTGATCCCTCCGCGCGCGGCCGCGGCCGGACGGATATTCCTGCCGGCGGCATCCTATGCGGTTCCCGCGCTGCTGCTCGCGTGGACACTTGGCGGACAGGCGGTGCTCGGCCGTGTCGACGCCGCGCTCGCCATCCCGCTGCTGATGCCGGGCGCCTTGCTCTTCGCCAAGCTCACACGGGATGAAGAGCGCAAGCGGCGCTGGCGGTTGATGGGCGCCGCGACCCTGATTTTGCTGCTCGCACAGATCGCGCTGCATTTCGGGCTCGCCGGACGCATTGGCGTGGGGCAGCTCGCGCTTGTCCTGTTGACGGGCTGGCTCAGCTTGTTCGTGGCCGATATGGCCGAGCAACGGACCAGCGCTCGGGGACGCGCGCTGCGTTGGCCGGTCTTTGCGCTCGCGGTCGCGTTGTGGTTCGGTCTCGGGCACACGCTGAATGCGTGGGCTTATGGCGACCGCATCGGGGGCGCCGAGCGACAGCGGGTGGTGATGCTGACCAGCCTGCCGCTGCGCTGGGGCGGGGGTGCCGGCGATATCTCGCAGATGCTGGCCAACGGTCCAACCGATCTGCCCGCGCTCAACGAAATCGAAAAGGCGGTCGATCTGCGGATCGTCGACACGCTGGAAGGCAATCTTCCGCCCGGTGCGACGCTGCTTCTCGCACACCCGCCGGCGCTGTCGCCGCACGATCTGGTGCGCATCGACGCGCATCGGAAGCGCGGGGGACGCATCGTCATCCTCGCCGATGCGCTGTCGAGCTGGCCGCCGCCGCATCCGCTCGGCGATCCGCGCAATCCCCCGGTGACCAGCCTGCTGACGCCCCTGCTCGATCATTGGGGCATCGAACTCGCCGCGCCCGCGCCCGAGCGGGGAGGGGATGCCCGGCTCTTCATCGAGCCCGAAGGGCGCATGCTGCGGCTCCATTCGGCGGGGCGCTTCGTCCAGCTCCCGCGGCAGTGCCGCACCTATGGCGATGCACGCGTGGCGCGATGCGACGAAGGCTATCTCTGGCTCGTCGGCGATGCCGACATGCTCCACGCCGGCCTCTGGCAATCGCCGGTCGCCGCGGCACCCTGGCTCCGGCGCTCGGACAATATCGCCTGGCTCGTCGATATTCTGCGCGGACGGCAGAGCGCGGGGCTCCACCCCTTGTGGATCCGTCCGCGCCGCTAAGGCGCCGTTTCCACCTTTCGTTCCAGTTCGATTTGCGCGCCCGATCCGGCCTGTCCGCGACCGGTTGACCCCACGCGCCCCCATTTCGCCCTGATTTCGCAGCATTTATACGTCGATTTCCCTATTCTACCCCAATTTACCCCTTTTCACCCCGATCTATAGTTGGTACGCAGGTGACGGAGAGGGGCAATCTCCACCTGAGTCTTTCGGCGCGAAATCAGCGATTTCGCGGACAGGAAAGTATTGCCCGGAGGCGCGAGACGGGGGGCAGAGCGATGGCGGTTGTGACGCCCGGCCGTTATTCGGGCACCAACTTCGCCGCGATCGATGGCAAGGGACGCGTCGCCGTCCCCTCGCAGTTCCGCAACAATGTGCCCCTCAATGCGGATGGCCAGCGCGTGCTTTGGGTCGGTTTCCACGAAAAGCTGCCCTGCCTCGTCGCCTACGGCCAGGACCAGTATGACCGGCTGATCGACGAGATCGAACGTGACCGCGACACCGCGCTCGCGCGCAACCTCGATTTCGACGAGGATGCGGCGTCGAAAAAGCGGTTCAGCTATACCGAGCCCTACGCGCTCGACGACAGCGGGCGCTTCCTTCCCAATTTCACCGCGCGCGACCGCGTCGGCGACGCCGGCGCGACCGCCTTTGTCGGTTCGGGCCGCCGTTTCGAAATCTGGTGGCTGCCGACGCTTGCGGAATGTGTCGAGGCCGACCCGGTGCTGCAGCGCCTCGCCGCCGCCTGGGCGGACACCAAAGGGAAGGGGCGCAAATGACCGACCTCCCCCGCGATCCGCGCCACGATCCGGTCCTCCGCGAAGAAGTCATCGCCGCGCTCGCCATCGCCCCGGGTGAGCGCCACGTCGACGCGACCTTCGGCGCCGGTGGTTACACCCGCGCGATGCTCGCCGCGGGCGCCGACGTCGTCGCCTGCGACCGCGACCCCGATGCGATTGCCGCAGGGCAGGCGCTGGTCGCCGAGGCTGATGGCAAGCTCATGCTGATCCACGGCCGCTTCGGCGAGATCGACCGGTTGCTTGCCGAACGCGGGATCGACACCGTTGACGGCATCACCTTCGACATCGGCGTTTCGTCGATGCAGCTTGACCAGGGCGAGCGCGGCTTTTCGTTCCAGAAGGACGGTCCGCTCGACATGCGCATGGCGCAGGAAGGCGAAAGCGCCGCCGACTGGCTGAACCGCGCCGACGAGGTCGAGATCGCCGACGTGCTGTTTCACTATGGCGACGAGCGCCAGTCGCGCCGTGTCGCGCGCGCGATCGTCGCCGCGCGCCCGCTGACCCGCACCGCCGAACTGGCGACGGTGATCCGCAAGGCGCTGCGTCACCCGCCCGGCGCCCCCAAGGATCCCTCGACCAAGAGCTTTCAGGCGATCCGCATTCACATCAACGGCGAACTCGACGAGCTGGTCGCGGGTTTGGCCGCCGCGGAGCGTGTTCTGCGCCCCGGCGGCCGGCTCGCGGTCGTCAGCTTCCACAGTACCGAGGATCGCATCGTGAAGAATTTTCTGCGCGAACGGAGCGGAGGCGATGCCGCCGGTTCGCGTCACCGGCCCGCGCCGATCCCTCTGGCGCGGGCCGCCACTTTCGAAACCCCGGCGCGCAAGGTGCGGCCGGGCAAGGCCGAGGAAGCGCGCAACCCGCGCGCCCGCTCGGCGACGCTGCGGAGCGCGGTGCGCACCGCGGCACCGGCCTGGCCGGGCGATACGACCCAAGGGAATTCAGGGAAGGAAGCGATCTCATGCTGATGGCGGCTCGCAAACTCCAGGGAATCGGCCTGGTCCTGCTCGTGCTCATCTTTGCGATGATGCTCTATCCGGTGTCGCTCAAGGTCGCGGCGACGCGCAGCGAACTCGCGCGTATCGAAAAACAGATCGACCGGACGCAGGGCAACATCCGCTACCTTGAATCCGAACTCGCGGTGCGCGCCTCGATGCGCCAGCTCGAACAGTGGAATGCCGACACCTTCGGCTATTCGGCGCCGTCGGCGTCGCAATATCTCGCGAACGAACGCCAGCTCGCCTCGCTCGACCGTGTACCCCGCGCCCGCGGCGCAAACGAGGTCGCGCCGGTGCTGATGGCGATGGTGTCGCCGGTCGCTGTGGCCGACGCGCCAAAGGCCAGCCCGGTGACTCCGGTGACCAAGGCGGTGGAGAAAAAGCCGATCGTGCTGGCGCAGGCGACGCCGTCGGACGTGCGCAGCGACGTCGAACCGCGCATGACGCCGACCCGCCGCCGCGAACAGCTGCGGATGATCGAGGACCAGCTCCTCGCCGAATCGACGCTCGCCGACCTCAAACGGGCCGCGGCGCGTGAAGCAGCGGGAGGCAAATCGGGCCAATGAACACGCTGGTCGTCCGTCCGACCCGAGTCCGTACCGCCGGCGTGCGGCAGCAGATATTGCTGACCGCGCAGCAGCGTTTGATGATCCTGATGCTGCTGTTCATGGCGGCCTTTTTCCTTGTGTCGGTTCGCCTCGTCTATTTCGCGCTGTTCGACACGGGGTCGGGGCGCGGCAATGGTTCGGCGGCCTTCGTTCCCGCACGCGCCGACATCGTCGACCGCAACGGCGTGCCGCTGGCGCGTACGATTGACGGCTATTCGATTCGCGTCGTCCCGTCGAAGCTGCTCAACAACAAGCAATATCTGGCCGACGAACTGGTCAAGATCTTCCCCGATACGCCGCGCGAAGAGTTTCTGGCACGGCTCAGCGGTTCGAAGCCGACCTATATCCGCCGCCGTGCGCTTCCCGATCAGGTCGCCGCGGTGAACGCGATCGGCGATGTCGGTTTCGATTTCCCGCGCGAGAAGGAACGCCTCTATCCGCAGCTTAGCCTTGCGGCGCATGTGCTCGGCTTCACCGACGCGGCGGGCCACGGCGTCACGGGTGTCGAGGCGGCCTATGACAGCCGCCTGATCGACAAGGCGACGCGCGCCGATCCGCTTGCGCTGTCGATTGATGCGCGCGTGCAGGGAGTGCTCGAAAGCGAACTCGGCAATGCCGTGACCAATCTCGAAGCCATCGGCGGTGCGGGCATCATCCTCGACGTCCATACCGGCGAAGTGCTCGCAATGACGTCGCTGCCGACCTACAACCCGAACAAGCTGCTCGGCGAGGATCCCTCGACGCGTCGCAACGCGGTGACCTATAATCTTTACGAACTCGGATCGACCTTCAAGCCGCTGACCGTCGCCGCCGCGATCGACGCGGGTTCGGTGACCAGCATGGCGCGCCGTTACGATGCGACCCAGCCGCTCGCGATCGCGGGTTTCCGTATCCGCGACAGCCATCCGTCGCGCCGCTGGCTCAACGTTCCCGAAACGCTGATCCACAGCTCGAACATCGTCACTGCGCGCATCGCCGACGAGCTCGGCCGCGAGAAGATGGAAGACATGTTCCGCAGCCTCGAATTCGACGGCCGGCCACAGATCGACCTCAAGGACCGCGCCTTCGCTCTTTGGCCCAAGGATTGGGGCCGGCTGACCACGATGACGACGGGCTATGGTCATGGCATCGCGGTCACCCCGCTGCATCTTGCGAGCGCCTACGCCGCGCTCGTCAACGGCGGCATCTATCGGCCCGCCACGGTTACCAAGCTCGGTGATCAGGCACCGCCGCAGGGCCGCCGCGTGTTCAAGGCCGCGACGAGCGCACGGATGCGCCAGCTGCTCCGCCTGATTGTCTCCGACGGCACGGGCAAGCAGGCCGATGCGCCCGGCTTCCGCGTCGGCGGCAAGACGGGCAGCGCCGAAAAGCCGGGCGTCGGCGGCTACCGCCGCAGCTCGGTGGTCGCAACCTTCGCCGCGGCTTTCCCGATGGATAATCCGCGTTATGTGATCGTCGCGATGATCGACGAACCCAAGGGCAATGCCTTCAGCTCGGGCCAGCGCACCGCTGGCTGGACGGCGGCGCCGGTGGTCCGGAAAGTCGTGATGCGCGCGGGACCGATGCTCGGTGTCTTCCCCGACGAAAGCCGCGACGTCGACGTGTCCGAACTGACCCCGCTGCTGTGGAAGAATGAGGAAAGCGAATAATGCGTCTGGCGGCGCTGCTCGCTGATCAGGACCTGGCAGGCGCGGACCCGGTTGTCACCGGCCTCGCCATCGATCACCGCAAGGTCGCCCCCGGCACAATCTTCGGCGCCTTCGTCGGCGAAAAATTCAACGGCGAGGATTTCATCGCCGCCGCCATCGAAGCGGGCGCCATCGCCATCGTCGCGCGGCCCGAGGCGGAGGTCGCGGGTGCGGTCCATATCGCCGACGCCAATCCGCGCCGCGCCTTTGCGAACATCGCCGCTCGCTTCTTTCACCGCTTTCCCGCGACCTGCGTCGCGGTCACGGGCACCAACGGCAAGACCTCGACCGTCGAAATGACGCGCCAGCTGTGGCGCATGGCGGGGTTCAACGCTGCCTCGATCGGAACGCTCGGCATCACGACGTCGATGGACAGCGCCTCGACCGGGCTGACGACGCCCGACATCGTAACCTTCCTCTCGAACATGTCAGGCCTCGCCATCGAGGGCGTGACCCATGCGGCGTTCGAGGCATCGAGCCACGGCCTTGATCAGTATCGCACCGAAGGTTTGCCGGTGAAGGCGGCCGCCTTCACCAATCTCAGCCATGATCATCTCGATTATCACGGCACGATGGACGCCTATCTTCAGGCCAAGCTTCGCCTCTTTACCGAGGTGGTCGAGCAGGGCGGCGCGGCGGTCGTCTGGGCCGACGACGAATATTCCGCTCCCGTGATCGATGCCATCGCGGCGCGGGGCGTTCGTCTGCTGACCGTGGGGACGCAGGGCGACACGCTTCGCCTCGTGTCGCGCGAGCCGACCCAGCTTGGCCAGTCGCTCGTCATTGCGGCGGGCGATCTGACCCAAAAGGTCGATTTGCCGCTGATCGGCGCCTATCAGGTCGCCAATGCGCTCGTCTCTGCAGGCCTCGTCATCGCGACGGGGGGCGATGTGGCACAGACGCTCGGCAATCTGGCGCGGCTGCAGCCGGTGCGCGGGCGCCTTGAACGCGCGGCGATCACCAAGGCCGGCGCGCCGGTCTATGTCGATTATGCGCACACCCCCGACGCGATCGAGGCGGCGCTCGACGCGCTGCGCCCTCATGCCGGGGGACGGCTGATCCTCGTCTTTGGCGCCGGCGGCGACCGCGACCAAGCGAAGCGCCCCGAAATGGGCAGGGTCGCGGCGGGCAAGGCCGATGTCCTGATCATCACCGACGACAATCCGCGCGGCGAGGATCCCGCCGTCATCCGCGCCGCGATCGCTGAAGGCGCGCCGGGCGCACAGGTCATCGGCGATCGCCGCGCCGCCATCGCCGCCGCGATTGCCGAGGCGCGCGCCGACGATATCGTCTGCATCGCCGGAAAGGGGCACGAACAGGGCCAAATCGTCGGAAGGGGCGACGAAATGCGCGTCATTCCCTTTGACGACGTCGCCGTTGCGCGCGAATGTGCCGCATGAATCCGCTGTGGACCGCCCGCGCCATCGCCGCCGCCACCGAAGGCAGCGCGAGCGCCGACTTTACCGTACAAGGCGTCGCCTTCGACTCGCGCGAAGTAACGAGCGGTGACCTGTTCGTCGCGATGAAGGGCGAGGTCGCCGACGGCCATAGCTTCATCGACAAGGCGATAGCGGCGGGAGCGGCGGGTATCGTTTGCGAAACCGCCATCGATCATCCGCATGTCCGCGTCGCCGACAGCGTCATGGCGCTGAACGCGCTCGGCGTTGCGTCGCGCGCGCGCAGCCGCGGGCGGATCATCGGCGTGACCGGCTCTGCGGGCAAGACGGGAACGAAGGAAGCGCTCTTCGCGGGGCTCGACCGCTTCCGCCCCGGTCGGGCGCACCGCTCGGTCAAAAGCTATAACAACCATGTCGGCGTGCCGCTGAGCCTCGCGCGCATGCCCTCGACTGCCGATTTCGGTATTTTCGAAATGGGGATGAACCATGCAGGCGAACTTGCTGCGCTGACGCGCATGGTGCGCCCGCACGTCGCGATCGTCACCACCATCGCCCCTGCGCATATGGAATTTTTCAGCGGCGAAGAGGCGATTGCCGACGCCAAGGGCGAGATTTTCGAAGGGCTCGAACCCGGCGGCACCGCCATCGTTCCGTTCGACAGCCCGCATTATGTGCGCCTTCGCTCCAAGGCCGAGCAGCATGCAGCGCATGTCGTCAGCTTCGGGCTGGGTGAGGGCGCCGATGTCCGCGCGGTCGACTGGCTGTCCGACGGGCACGGTGGTTCGCTCGTCACCGCGCAGGTTCAGGACGCCTTGCTCTGCTTCACCATCGCGCAGGCCGGTGCGCACTGGGTGTCCAATGCGCTTGCGGTGCTCGCGGCCGTGAAAGCGGTCGGCGGCGATCTGCCGGCGGCGGGGCTCGCTTTCGCCGAAATGAGCGGCATCGCCGGTCGCGGTGCGCGTCACCGCGTCGAACTGCCCGGTGGCGCGATCCTCGTCATCGACGAAAGCTATAATGCCAATCCCGCCTCGATGGCCGCAACGATCGACCAGCTCGCCAGCGAATCCGGCGACCGCAAGGTCGCGATTCTCGGCGCGATGAAGGAACTCGGCCCCGGCGGTGAAGCCTATCACGAGGGGCTTGCGGCTCCGCTCGTCGCGGCGGGAGTGCAATTCGCCCTGCTTGTCGGCGCAGAGATGGCGCCGCTTGCCAAAGCGCTTGAGGGGCGCATCGATTTCGAGCATGTGCCCGCGCATTCGGCTGCGGTGGAGCGGCTGAAGGACCTGATCCGTCCGGGAGACACCGTGCTGGTCAAGGGCTCTAACAGCGTCGGCCTGTCGCATGTCGTGACGGCGCTGACCAACGGGGACTATTGATGCTATATTGGCTGGCGGAATGGCTTGGCTTTCCGGGGGTATTGAACCTCATCCGCTATCTGAGCTTTCGCTCGGGCGCCGCGGTCGCGACCGCGCTGATCATCGGACTGTGGATCGGCCCGCGCTTCATCCTGATGCTGCGGATGCGGCAGGGCCTGTCTCTTATACACATCTGACGCTGCCGACGAAGCTAGAAGTGT
>CAUUIU010000118.1:0-8510 GCA_963545025.1 uncultured Sphingopyxis sp.
GGATGAAGCGGGGCGCAACAGCCGCGGCGCCGAGGACGAGGTCGAGCTGCCCTTCGCCTTCACCTCGGGCGCCGACCTGCTCGAAATGGGCGCGGCGTCGGGCAAGAGCTTTGCCGAAATGATGCTCGAGAATGAGCTCGCGCACCGCAGCCTCGAAGAGGTCGAGGCGGGGCTCGACGCGATCGCGGGCGCGATGGATGCGTCGATCGAGGCGGGCTGTTGCAGCACCGGCATTCTCCCCGGCGGCCTCAAGGTCAAGCGCCGCGCGCCGCAGATCGCCGCCGACATCCGCAACCGCCACGAACAGAATCTGACCGATCCGCTCGCGATGATGGACTGGATCAACCTGTGGGCGATGGCGGTGAACGAGGAGAACGCCGCGGGCGGCAAGGTCGTTACCGCGCCGACCAATGGCGCGGCGGGGATCATTCCGGCGGTGATCCGATTCTACCGGCGCGGCTATCGCGGCGACGACGCGGGGGTGCGGACCTTCCTGCTCGCCGCCGGCGCGGTCGGCGCGCTCTACAAACGCAACGCCAGCATCTCGGGTGCCGAGGTCGGCTGCCAGGGCGAGGTCGGCGTCGCCTGCTCGATGGCGGCGGCGGGGCTGACCGCCGCGCTCGGCGGCACCAATGCGCAGGTCGAAAATGCCGCCGAAATAGGGATGGAGCATAATCTCGGCCTTACCTGCGACCCCATAGGCGGGCTCGTCCAGATCCCGTGTATCGAGCGCAACGCGATGGGTTCGATCAAGGCGATCGATGCCAGCCGCATCGCGATGATCGGCGACGGCACCCACGTCGTCAGCCTCGACACGGTGATCGCGACGATGCTCCAGACGGGCCGCGACATGCGCGACAAATATAAGGAAACGTCGAAAGGCGGGCTTGCGGTCAGCGTCGTGGAGTGCTGATAGCGCGAGCAGACCTAAGGAGACTCGTGCCATGAAGACCCGTGCCGCCGTTGCGTTCGAAGCCAAGAAGCCGCTCGAGATCGTCGAGCTCGACCTCGAAGGCCCGAAGGCGGGCGAGGTTCTGGTCGAGATCATGGCGACGGGCATCTGCCACACCGATGCCTACACGCTCGATGGCTTCGACAGCGAGGGCATCTTCCCGAGCGTGCTCGGCCATGAGGGCGCGGGCGTTGTGCGCGAAGTCGGTCCGGGCGTCACCAGCGTGAAGCCCGGCGATCATGTCATCCCACTCTACACCCCCGAATGCCGCCAGTGCAAAAGCTGCCTTTCGGGCAAGACCAACCTCTGCACCGCGATCCGCGCCACGCAGGGCAAGGGGCTGATGCCCGACGGCACGACGCGTTTCAGTTACAAGGGCCAGCCGATCTTCCACTATATGGGCTGCTCGACCTTCTCGAATTTCACCGTGCTGCCCGAGATCGCGGTCGCGAAGATCCGCGAGGACGCGCCCTTCCAGTCGAGCTGCTACATCGGCTGCGGCGTCACCACCGGGGTCGGCGCGGTGATCAATACCGCCAAGGTCCAGGTCGGCGACAATGTCGTCGTCTTCGGCCTCGGCGGCATCGGGCTCAACGTGATCCAGGGCGCGCGCCTTGCCGGCGCCGACAAGATCATCGGCGTCGACATCAACCCGGCGCGCGAGGAATGGGGCCGCAAGTTCGGCATGACCGACTTCCTCAACACCAAGGGCATGAGCCGCGAAGACACGGTCGCCGCGATCGTGCAGCTGACCGACGGCGGCGCCGATTATACCTTCGATGCGACGGGCAATACCGAGGTAATGCGCACCGCGCTCGAAGCGTGCCACCGCGGCTGGGGCACCTCGATCATCATCGGCGTGGCCGAGGCCGGCAAGGAGATCGCGACGCGTCCGTTCCAGCTCGTCACCGGGCGCAACTGGCGCGGCACGGCGTTCGGCGGCGCCAAGGGCCGCACCGACGTGCCCAAGATCGTCGACATGTACATGACCGGCAAGATCGAAATCGACCCCATGATCACCCACGTCATGGGGCTGGAAGAGATCAACAAGGGCTTCGACCTGATGCACGCGGGCGAGAGCATCCGCAGCGTTGTCGTCTTCTGATCTAATACTTATTCCCCGCCCCATAAGCTTGAAGCGGCGCGCGACTTCGGCCATGCGGTTCTGCTGCGATATGGGGTAGGGGAGGAAGCGTTTGACCGGGCCTTATGTCCTGACATTCAGCTGCGTCGACGCGGTGGGCATCGTTGCCGCCGTGACCGGGCTGCTGGCGGAGCGCGACGGCTTCATCCTCGACAGCCAGCAATATGCCGACCTCGATTCGGGGCGCTTCTTCATGCGCGTCGCCTTTCGCGGTGCGGGTGCACGCTTTCCCGAAGACTTTGCCGGCGTGCAGGCCGCCTTTGCGCCGATCGTCGACCGCTTCCAGATGGACGCGCGGATCAGCGACAGCGCGGTGAAGCCGCGCTTCGTGATCGCGGTGTCGCAGGGCAGCCACTGCCTCAACGACCTGCTCCACCGCTGGTCGACCGGCAATCTGGCAATCGATATCGTCGGCGTCGTGTCGAACCACGAACATCAGCGGCGCCTCAGCGAATGGCACGGGGTGCCTTTCCATTACCTGCCCGTGAGCGATGCGAACCGCGAGACTCAGGAGGCAGCCATCCTCGACCTGATGGCACGCAGCGGCGCCGAATATCTGGTGCTGGCGCGCTATATGCAGGTGCTGTCGCAGGACTTGTCGGCAAAGCTTGCGGGTCGCTGCATCAATATCCACCACAGCTTCTTGCCGGGTTTCAAGGGCGCCAAGCCCTATCACCGCGCGCAGGAGCGCGGGGTCAAGCTGATCGGCGCGACCGCGCATTTCGTGACGTCGGATCTCGACGAGGGGCCGATCATCGAACAGGCCGTCGAGCGCGTCGACCACCGCGACAGCGTGGACGACCTGATCCGCATCGGCCGCGACGTCGAGGCGCAGGTGCTCGCGAAAGCGGTGCGCTGGGTCGCCGAGCAGCGGGTTTTGATCGACGGACGAAAGACGGTTGTGTTCCGCTGACGCCGGGAACAAGATAGGTTCCTAATCGCAACCAATACCGGAGGAGCGGAAGCCATGTACAGTCACAATATGGTCGGGGCGAATTGCCTCGATGCGGCGCGAAAATTCTATGACGCGACCTTTCAGGCGATCGGCGGCAAGCCCGCGATCCAGGACGACAAGGGCCGCCTGATCTATATGCACAATGGCGGCCTGTTCCTCGTGACCAAGCCGATCGACGGCGAGGCGGCGACCGGGGGCAACGGCTGCACCATCGGTTTCGCGATGGAAGGCCCGGAGCAGGCGAAGGCCTGGCACGACGCCGGCGTCGCCGCGGGCGGCACCTCGATCGAAGATCCGCCGGGCGTGCGCGAAGGCGGGTTCGGCCAGCTCTACCTCGCCTATCTGCGCGACCCGTCGGGCAACAAGCTCTGCGCGTTGCATCGCGTCGTCTGAGGATCGCAAATGCGTGGCGAAGCGGGATTGGCGGCTGATTTGGCCGCGCTTGCCATCCCCTTCGCCGCCTTTGAGCATGAAGCCGTGTTCACCGTGGCCGAAAGCGACGCGGTCAATGCCGCGATCCCCGGGGCACACACCAAGAATCTGTTCCTGAAGGACAATGGCGGAGCTTTCTGGCTGGTCACCGTTCCGTCGGAAGCGCGCGTCGACCTGAAGGCGCTGCCCGCCGCGATCGGCAGCAAACGGGTGAGTTTTGGCAAGGCCGAGGACATGGAACGGCTGCTCGGAATTTCGCCCGGATCGGTGACGCCGCTGGCCGCGATCAATGCACCCACGGGAAGCATCGGCGTTGTGCTCGACGAGGGCCTGGCGGTTGCCGATACGGTGAATGTCCACCCGCTCCGCAACACCGCGACGCTTGGCCTGTCGGGCGCGGCAGTTCTCGACCTGCTGCGCCATTGGGGGCATGCCCCAATCATCGCGTCGATTCCCGTTCAGGCAGCCTAGCGTTCGCCGAACAGTTCGGGGTTCTTGAATCCCTTCGCCAGATGGTCGATCCACGCGCGGACGAGCGGCGGCAGGCCGGTGCGCGTGGTGAAGACCAGATGGACGATGCCGTCTTCGCTCTGCCATTCGGGCAGCACATGGACCAGCGTTCCGGCGCGCAGCTCGGCCGCGCAGGCATGGTCGGGCAGCATCGCAACGCCGAGCCCTGCGAGCGCGGCGGCACGGATCGCGGTGAAATCACCGCAGCTGAGGCGCGGGGTGTGACGGATATTTTCCACCGCACCCGCCGGACCTTCGAGCCGCCATATCACTTCGCCGTCTTCGCCCGACGAACTGAGCGTGGGCAGCTCACCCAGTACCTCGATACTGCGGCCGGCGATGCGGTTCGCGAGCGCGGGGCTGGCGATCAGGATGCGGCGGCTGTGCGCCAGCGTGCGCATCGTCAGCGCGGCATCGCTGTCGAGCTTGACGCGAACGCGGAGCGCAACGTCGATGCGTTCGGCGATGATGTCGACAGGCCGGTCGGCGGCGACGATCTGGACATGCCCCTTGGGATAGAGCGCAAGGAAATCGGGAATCAGATCGGCGACGATCGATACGAGCCCGGTGGGGCACGACATGCGCACCGTGCCGCGCGGTTCGGACAGGCTCGCTTCGACCAGCGCCTCGGCGCGGTCGGCTGCGGCAACCGCCAGCTGCGCCTGCGTATGAAAGGCGAGGCCGATGTCGGTGACGCGAAAGCGCCGCGATGAGCGTTCGATCAGGCGCGCGCCGAGCCGCTCTTCCAGAGCTGCGATGCGGCGGCTGAGCTTCGATTTGGGAAGACGCAGCGTGCGCCCCGCGGGGGCGAAGCCGCCGTTCGTCACTACCGCGTCGAAATAGCGCAGATCGTTGAGGTCCTGCATATGATCGTTCTATCAATGGAACGATAAGTGTCAATATTGCCGACTACAGCGATCAGCGTTGCAGATTTATCTCCTCTTCATCGGACGGCGAAACGGTTCGCCGCCCACGCAAAGGAGAATGACAATGACCTATGATCTCAACAACAAAGTCGCCGTCGTCACCGGTGGGAACAGCGGCATCGGCCTCGGCATCGCGCAGGAACTGGCCGAACAGGGCGCCAAGGTGTTCGTCACCGGCCGCCGCCAGGAAGAACTCGACGCCGCCGTCAAGGCGATCGGCCATGGCGCCGTCGGCATCCGCGGCGACGTCACCAGCTTCGCCGACCTCGACCGCCTCTATGACGTCGTCCAGCAGCATGGCGCGCCGATCGACATCCTCGTCGCCAACGCCGGCGGCGGCGCGTTTCAGCCGCTCGGCGAAATCACCGAAGAGGAATTCGACCGCACCTTTGGCCTGAACGTCAAGGCGACTTTGTTCACGGTGCAAAAGGCGCTGCCGCTGCTTCGCGATGGCGCGTCGATCATCCTCACTGGCTCGACCAGCGCGATCAAGGCACTGCCCGCTTTCAGCGTCTATGGCGCGACCAAGGCGGCGATCCGCAACTTCGCGCGCCACTGGATTCTCGATCTCAAGGACCGCAAGATCCGCGTCAATGTGATCGCGCCGGGTGCGACCGAAACCCCGGGCCTGAAGGGTCTGACCTCGACCGAAGAGGAATGGAAGGGTCTGGAAGGTGGTCTGGCTGCGGGCATTCCGCTCGGCCGCCTCGCCGACCCGCGCGAAATCGGCAAGGTCGCGGTGTTCCTCGCCTCCGACGCGTCGAGCTATGTTAACGGCGCCGAGCTCTTCGTCGACGGCGGTTTCGCCCAGATCTGATCGACCCCGAATTTCGTCCGGCCCCGTCGTCCGCAAGGACGGCGGGGTTGCGCGTGCGGGGCGTGCGCGGCACAAGGCGCCATGCCTATCGAAACCCTCTCCACCGTCCACAGCCATGGCGGCACGCAAGGCGTGTACAAGCACACCAGCACCACCACCGGCACCGACATGACCTTCGCGGTCTTCGTTCCCGATCATGAGCAAGGCGCCAAGCTGCCGGTGCTGTGGTATTTGTCGGGACTGACCTGCACCCACGCCAACGTAATGGAGAAGGGCGAGTATCGCGCCGCCTGCGCCGAGCATGGCGTGATCTTCATCGCCCCCGACACCAGCCCGCGCGGCGAAGGTGTGCCCGACGATCCCGAAGCCGCCTATGATTTCGGCCTCGGTGCCGGTTTCTATGTCGACGCGACCGAGGAGCCGTGGGCAAAGAATTACCGGATGCGCAGCTATATCGAGGATGAACTGCCCTCGCTCGTGATGCGCAATTTCGCGAGCGCCGACCTGATGCGGCAGGCGATCACCGGCCATTCGATGGGCGGGCATGGCGCGCTGACCATCGGGCTCCGCAATCAGGACCGCTTCCGCTCGGTCTCGGCCTTCTCGCCGATCGTCGCGCCGCTGCAATGTCCGTGGGGCGAAAAGGCGCTGACGGGTTATCTCGGCGGCGCGCGCGAGGATTGGCAGGCCTATGATGCGTGCGCGCTGCTTGCAATGGGGCTCCGCGTGCCCGACCTGCTCGTCGATCAAGGCGATGCCGATAATTTCCTCGCCGAGCAGCTCAAGACGCATTTGTTGGTCGAGGCGTGCGAGGCGGCCGGACAGAAAGCCGAAATCCGCATGCAGCCGGGATATGACCACAGCTATTATTTCATCTCGACCTTCATGGCCGAGCATGTCGCCTGGCACGCGGAGCGGTTGAAGGCTTGAGCTAGCCATTCTCCGGGATGAGCAGCGTCGAACCGGTCGTCCGCCCGGCCTGCAAATCGGCATGCGCCCGCGCCGCATCCTGTAACGAATAACGCTGGCCGACGGTGATCTTCACCGCGCCCGACGCGATCATCTCGAACACGCGCGCCGCGCCCGCGGCGCGTTCGCCGGGCAGGTGGTAATAGTCGAACAGCGTCGGCCGCGTCACGAACTGCGACCCGTGCTGCGCGAGGATGCCGAGGTTGACCCCCGTCACCGGGCCGCCGGCATTGCCATAGCTGACGATCAGCCCGCGCCGCGCCGTCGCTTTCAGCGAGGTTTCCCACGTCGCCATGCCGATGCCGTCGAAGGTGACGGGGACGCCCTGACCGTCGGTGATTTCGCGGACGTGCGCGGCGACATCGTCGTCCTTGTACCGGATGACATGGTCCGCGCCGGCCTCGCGGGCCGCATGTTCCTTGGCCTCGGTGCTGACGGTGCCGATGACCGTCGCGCCGATCGCTTTCAGCCACTGGACGAGGATCAGTCCGACCCCGCCCGCCGCGGCATGGACGAGCACCGGCCAGCCGGCCTCGACTTTCGCGCAGCGCTCGACCAGCATCTCGACCGTGCACGCTTTCAGCAGCGCGGCGGCCGCGGTTTCGTCGTCGATATTGGCGGGGAGTTTGAACAAGGACGCCGCGCCGACAAGACGCGCACTGGCATAGGCATTGCGTTCGGGGCCGAAAGTCGCGGCGCGGTCGCCGGGCTGGAAGCCGTGAACGTCGGGGCCGACCGCGATGACCTCACCCGCCGATTCGACCCCGAGTCCGCTTGGCAGCGGAACCGGATAAGTGCCGTCGCGGTGATAGGTGTCGAGATAGTTGAGCCCGACCGCGGTCTGGCGCAGCAGCACCTGGCCGGGGCCGGGATCGCCGATCGTCACCTCGCGCCAGTCGATAACCTCGGGTCCGCCCTGGCTTTCGATAAAGGCTTCGATCGCTTGCATGGCGCTCTCTCCTGCTGTCCGGCTCATCTGGTGGGCCGGAGCAGAGAGCGCAAGGGCAAGTCGTTCATCAGCATCGTCATTGCGAGGAGCCGAAGGCGACGCGGCAATCCAGGGCGGTACAGGGCCGCTCTGGATTGCTTCGCTACGCTCGCAATGACGAGGTTCTAGATGATAGCCCGTCGCTTACTTCGAAGGACGGCGCGGGCTGCGCTGACCGAAGGGCTTGGGCTTGTAGCGTTCATTGCCGCCGGGACCACCCGGACCACGCGGTCCGCGCGGACCCGAACGATCGCCGAACCCACGGTCGCCGCCCGGCGCGCGGCCGAGCGTGCTGCGCGGAGCAGCGTCGCGCGGACCCTTGTCGCGGCGCGGCGGATAGGTCGGGCCGTCGGGCGCCGGCGTGATCGACACGCCGCTGTCGTCCTCGCCATCCTCGTTGGCGCTGCGCACCACCGCCTCGGCAAAGCGATCGGCGATCGCGCGCGGGATGTTGAACATCGTTTCCTTGGGACCGATGCGGATCGCGCCGATCTCGTTCTTGCTCACATGGCCGCGGCGGCAGAGCAGGGGCAGGATCCAGCGCGGATCGGCATTCTGGTGGCGGCCGATATTGAGGCGGAACCAGACGCTGTCCTCGAAACCGTCACGGCGGTCGCCACCACGTTCGGGGCGCTCGAAACGCTCGCCGCGCTCGGGGCGGCCGGCGGCGTCGCGGCCGCGCGCGCTGTTGTCGATCAGATCCTCGGGCGGCGGCATCAGCGCACGGTGCGCCTGGACGAGCGAGGCGGCAATGTCTTCGGGGGTACGCCTGTCTCTTATACACATCTCCGAGCCCACGAGACACTGAGCGATCTCG
>CAUUIU010000119.1:0-8487 GCA_963545025.1 uncultured Sphingopyxis sp.
GATCGCTCAGTGTCTCGTGGGCTCGGAGATGTGTATAAGAGACAGGTCGGCGCCTGTCGGCGGCACGTTGAGCGCGCGCGACTGAACGCGCCCGGTCAGGAAATCCTCGACGCTCTCGGTATCCTGTCTTGGGCAGGCGGGGATCGCCGAGAAGAGCGGCACCTTGTCGGCCTGATCCCAGCGCATATAGACGTCGCCGACGCGGGCGCGCATGACGCCGGTCCATTCGCCCGCGCCGACGCGCGTTGCTGCATGCGCGAGCAGGGAGCCAGTGCGGAAGATGTCGGTGACCTCGCGCGGGCAGTTGGCGAGCGCGTCGCGAAGATCCTCAGTCGGATTGTTGTTGTTCGCCTCGATCTTCTCGCGGCTCTGCTGATAGCTTTTGGCATAGCCCTGCTTGATGGAGCGGTAACCGGTCATCTCCTCGATGATCCCCGACATATTGTCGTCGCCTTTGGCGATCTGGACCATGCGGTTGGCGAGGCGGCAGTCGTTGACCTGGATCGAGTTCAGATAGTTGGTCGCCGCCTCCATCTTTGAGATGATGTTGCCCATCTTCTCGTCGAGGGTTTCGAGGAGATATTGGAAGGCGACGGCGGGCGCGGCCTGCAGGATGCTTTCCAGCTTCTGGACGAGATACTCGGGATCGAGGAAGGACATGCCGCCGAGGAACATGTCGATCCCGCCGCAGCCGGCGCGCACTTTCGGCAACGTCACGCTCATGAGGTAATCGTTGTGGACGTCGACGCGGCCCGAGAAGCCGCCCGCGGTCACATAGCCGCGCGCCTGATCCTCGAAGCTGCCGGGCGAGGTGTAGGTCACATTGTCGAACCAATGCTCGGCCCAGCTTTGGGCATGAGCCGGCGCGGCCATTCCCATAGCTGATAGCGTAGTGAGCGCAGCGATCATCTGGCGGGATTTTGGCATGACTTGCTCCTTTCAATCCTCTCGGGCCGGGTTCGCCATGATCAGCATGTTATGCAAATTAACCTTGCAAAACTGGAATAGAACTCCATAAATGCAAGGATGATTGATCGCCGTATCTCGACGGAACTGGCGGAAAGGTTGGCCGAAGTGCCAGCTGTTGCGCTCATCGGCCCAAGACAGGTCGGCAAGACCACGCTCGCGGTTGAAATCGGCGAATCCAGACCCTCGATCTACCTCGACCTCGAGTCCGATGCGGATCGCGCCAAGCTGGCGGAACCCGAACTTTATCTTGCCGGACATGCGGACAAGCTGGTCATCCTCGACGAAGTCCATCGTTTGCCGGGACTGTTCCAGATCTTGCGCGGGCTGATCGACGCCGGTCGGCGTAGAGGCCAAAGGACAGGCCGCTTCCTGCTCCTCGGCTCGGCATCGATCGATCTTCTGCGCCAGTCGGGAGAGAGTCTCGCCGGACGTATCAGCTACCTCGAAATGCGTCCGCTCGACGGGCTTGAAGTCGGCGATGATCAAATTGACCGGCTTTGGGTACGCGGCGGATTTCCCGATAGCTTCCTTGCGGCGAGCGATCGGGCAAGCCAGCGATGGCGGCAGGATTTTATCCGCACCTATCTCGAACGCGATATTCCAATGTTCGGTCCCCGCATCGCGGCCGAGACACTCCGCCGTTTCTGGACGATGCTCGCACATCATCAATCCGGCCTTCTCAATGCGGCCGAATTTGCCCGGAGCCTCGGCGTCGACGGCAAGACGGTCGCTGGATATCTCGATCTTCTGGTCGATCTTCTCTTGGTCCGACGTCTCGAGCCGTGGCACAGCAACGCAGGCAAGCGTCTCGTCAAATCGCCGCGCATTTATGTCCGCGACAGCGGACTCGTTCACACACTGCTTGGGCTTTCGTCCTACGAAGATATTCTCGGCCATCCCATCGCGGGGGCAAGTTGGGAAGGTTTCGTCATCGAAACGCTGACCGCCGCTGCCCCGGAGGGGACGAAAGCCAATTTCTATCGGACGGCGGCGGGCGCGGAAATCGATTTGCTGCTGACGCTTCCTGGCGGCGAGCTTTGGGCAATCGAGATTAAGAGGAGCCTGCAACCCAAGCTTGAACGCGGCTTTCATCATGCCTGCGACGATCTCTCGCCCGCGAAGCGATTGCTGATCTATCCCGGCCGCGAGCGCTACCCGCTTGCCGATGGCGTCGAAGTGATGCCGGTTGTGGTCGCCGGTCATGCACTTCTCGCGGAGGTATAGGCGGGCAGTGTTCATGGCTTGGCACTGCGCTGCGATGGCGCTCCCGGACTGTTCCCGACGATCCCCGTAAACTTGGAAAGCGCACGCACGCCGACAGCGGGTTTCACCCCAGTCAGCATCTTGGCGGACAGATAAAGATTGCGCGCGAGGTTCGGACTATGGTCGGTGCCGACCGCGATCGGGATGATACGGTTCGCGTCCTTCACCGGGCGTACCCAGGCTACGGGATGCCCGACCCAGGGGAGGCCGACCCGACCCGAGCGCAGCATCGCTTCGTCGGCGCCGAGCGCCCGAACCCGCCAGCCATAACGGCGTCCGAGGTCTTGGAGCTTCGGCCAGAGGTCGGCGCAGGGGAGGCAGCCCGGCGCCGTGCTCATCTCGACGATGAAGGCGCCGCCCGCGCCGCGCAACTCCTCGGCGAAGTTAGGCGGAAAGGACCGCGTTACCGGAACGCGCGCGAGCCAGACGTTCATCTCGGCCGCGCTCGCAACCGGGTGGATCGCGGCGCGCGCCGCCTGCTCGCGCGAAGGGGACTGCGCGAGCGCCGGCAAGGCGAGGCCGACGCAGAGCAGCGAGAGGAGGGCGCGCGCCTTCATGGCCGAGGTTCGAGGCTCGAGGTGACGAGATCGCCGCCGAGTGCGCGGGGATCGGTCGCAGAGACCGGCCCCGCCGACAGGGCATCGAAGAAGCCGTCCTCTTCGCCCGCGCCGGTCAGGAATTGCTCGGGCCGGATATCGCCGAGCAGCAGCCGCACCGCCTGGTAAGCGGTCTGCGAAAGGTTCGGATAGGATTCGACGCCGCTCGCGATCACCATGCGCTGGGCGCTGCCGCGGCGGATCACCATCGTCGTCGGCGTGATCTCGACCCCGAACCGCGTGGCGAGTTCGGGCCGCTGGTCGATGTCCATCAGCGTGACCTGCCAACCGGTTTCCTCGCGGAAGCGCTCGATGATCGGCCACTGCACGCGGCAGTATCCGCAGCTCGAGCGCGAGAACATCACGAGCGCGAACTGCCCGGCCTGGCCGCGAAGATAGTGCCGCCGGACCTGCTCCTTCTCGGCCCCCATCGTGGCACGCGCGTCCCCGACCATCGGGTTGGCGGACTTGGCGCTGAGTTCGGGGTGATGAAGCATCGCGACCTGGGTGACGCCGGCGAAGGCGCGGGCCTTTCGCCTCGCAAAGTCCTGCAAGCGCCAGAAATCGGCGACGGCATCGATCGTGAGCACGGTCGCGGCATAGTCGCGCTGCGCCTCGATCAGCTTGCGGATCTTCGGCGGCGTTAGGCGCGCAAGCTCTGCCATCGGCGGAATCCGGGGCTTCGCCAGCGCTTCGGGGTCCGCATCGTCATCCTTAGGCGGCGGGGCCTGATACCACCAATAGCCTTGCTTGGGTTCGGGCTGAGCCGTGCGGGAAAGCTGAGCCGCAGCGGGCACCGCAACGCCGACGGCCAGCGCGACGAGCGAGAGCAGGGAAGCGCGCATCACAACAACTTCTCCATCCGCTTGAGCTCGCCGATCGGCACCGGGCCATAATAGCGGCTGTCGAACCCGCTCGGATGGTGCGAGCCGACATAGATGGTGCCGGGCAGAATCTGCCCATTGTCAGGCCGCCAATGCTCGAGCCGCTGGCCGTGCCGTCCGAACGGCTTGCTGATGCCAAGCAGCCTGCCTTCGCAGAAATACCAGCCGTCGAGCGCATTGGGCTCGAAAGTCGAGGGCTTCTCGATCAGGCTGATACGTTCACCCGGAAAGCAGAGCGCGAACTTGGTGACCTCGACCGGCTTCGGCCCCGCGAGCGGATGCGAAAGCGTGAACATGACGAGATCGCCCTTGGCGATCGGCCCCGGCGCGGCGCGCACCGCCCAGGCGTCGATCGACGGCGACATCACCCATGTCACCTGGTTCATCGCCCAGCAGGCGAAAAGGCCCGAGGGAATGACGATCGCGCAGGCCTTCCAGAGCCGCCCCGGGCGCGCGGGCTGCCCGAGCCCTTCGCTGCCGAGCGCGACCGCCGCGCGGCGCGGCAATTCTTTCAGCTTGATGGCGAGCTGCTTACCAGCCTTCCAGGCGTGACTGAGCATCGCGCACTTCCTCCTTTCCGCCGAGACGGGCAATTTCTTCGAGCAGGCCGGAGAGCGCCGCGTCGCCATAAACGACATGGACGGCGCGCGGGCTCTCCTCCTCGCGCTCGCAATAGGGGAGCGCCGGATCGCCCGGGATCATCGCGAGCGCAGGCACGCGGGCGACGCCGTGCTGGCGGAAGACCAGCGGGTCGACGATCACCTGGATGTCGCGCATCACGCAGGCCGGGCCTTCGCAGCCCGGATCGAGCCGCAGCATCTCCGCGGTGAGCTTCGCCATCGGCGCGACCTTGGTCATGCCGCCGGGCATGCCGCGGAACGCTATCACGCCGCGCGCCTTCTCGATCTGCGCGGCATAGGTTCTGAGCGTTGCCGTCGGCATCGACGAGGAGACGAACAGCACGGGCACCCAGCCCTTGGTCGCTTGCGCCGGCCCCGCATCGGCGATGGCCTTCATGTCGGGCGCTTCGAGGCCGAGCGCCTGGCCGAGCCGCTTCGCCATCGCCTCGCGCTCGGCAGCGAAGCGATCCTTGCCGGCCTTGAGCGCGTCGCGCGCACGTGATTCCATTGCCGGAGACTTGGCGTGGCCGCGCAGGGCTTCGAAGGCGCGGCGGCGCTCGGCCTCGGTCGGCTCCGGCAACTCCGATGGACCGTGAACAGGCTCGACTTTTCGCCGCGAGATTGCGCCGCGCAGCCGGTCCATCGCGGCATCGCCTTCGCGCTCGATCTTGCTGCGCGCTGACGGGGGCGGTGGATCGTCGGTCCCAGGGGTGATCTGCGCGGCCGCCGGGAAGATGATCCCTGCGCACCCGGCGAGCGCGATGAGCGCGAGAGGGCGCGGCCTATCGGCCGATGGCCTGCGTATAGGCATCGATACGATCCTTCATGTCGATCTGGATGTCGGCCTGCGCGCGGGCCTCGATCTCGTTGTAATATTCGGACAGGTCCATGCGGCTGAAGTCGAGCGCCTGGAATTCCTCGGGCGTGAACCCCCGGCAGTTCGGCGTCTTCACCGGCCCCCAGCCATCGGCAAAGGACTTGAGTTGCGGACGGCCCTGTTCCTGGATGATGCGGCCGAGCTTGGTGTTGAAGCAGCAATGGCTGCGCGATTTCTGGACGCAGATGCCGAGGATCTTCGACGAGCAGTAGCTGCCGACCTCGACGCACATGCCCGACCCGCGGAGCATGCCGACTTCCATATCTTGGCTGTCGCAGGAGGTGAGCAGGAAATCGATCATCACATTGATCGCGAGGCTGATCGCGATCGAGGTCGGATCGATGCCGACGATGATCGCATTGGCGCCCGCGCTTGCCGCCTGGCTCGCCGTCGCCCCGGCCTGGAAGGCAGCATAAGCGGCCTTGGCGCCGGTGAACACGCCCTTGGCGATCGCGATCTTGGTCTGCGTCGATCCGATCGAAGAACCCATGCCGTCCTTGACGATCTTGCCTTTGTCCGTGCAGCAGCTCTGGAAGCCGGTCTTGAGTCCGGCGGGTCGGCAGCGCAGCGCGCGGCCCGCGAAGATCTCGATATTGCCGAGGCAGTTGCCCTCGGCATCGACCGGCCCATCGGCTGGTGCACCGGGATCGTCGATGACGGGTTCGTCCTCGATCGGGTTCGCGGCGGTATCGATGCAGCTATGCGGCGAGCAGGCGGGAACGCCGCCGCTCGCCGGCGTCTCGCAGCCATATTGGGCGCCGAGCGGACACGACCAGCCGCCGCCGGGTTCGGCTGCGCACCAAGTGCGCTCGAGCGGACATTGCCAGCTGCCGTTCGCCGTCCCGGTGCAGCTTGCCGTCTCGCCGGGACCGTCCGCTTCGCTGCTGCCGTCGAGATCGGCGGCGCAGATCTGCTGGGCGTGCGCGGGCGAGGCGGCCAGTGCGCTGCCTATTGCGATCCCCAAGACCAGTAAAAGGATCAACGCCGCGCGGTGCGGCCAGGGAAGATCGCGCCAGCTCATCGTGCGGTGGCCGTGCAAGCGAGATCGGCGCCGGCGAGCCGGACCGTCTGCATCATCACCACCGCTTCGGGGAAATCGTCGAGACAGCCGCACGGACTGACGATGGTTTCGCCGGGACCGGCCGGGCAGACATTATCCGCGCGGCAGACATGGTAGAAAGTGTCGAACCCGGTCGGGTTCGTCTGCCTGGCGCCGACGACGCCATCGGGCGCGGCATCGGCGTTGGCCTTGGGCGCGCGTGTCTTGCAGATCGCCTCGCATGCGGGGACCGAGCCGCGATCGGGAAGCGCGAACGGCCGCGTCGATGACGCCATGCCGCCATCGGCGGTCCGGACGCGGTCGGCGAGCATGGTCTCGGTCGAATGGTCGATGATCCACGCGCCGCGCGTGAGATCAGGCTCGGGCATGGAGCCGGTGTCGACGACGCATTTATAGCTGCGCCCGCGGCGGAAGAAATCGCGGGTGAGCTGGACGGTGCACGACCCGGTGCCGAAGAGACGGGTTTGCGGCAGGGGCCTCAGGCCAGTTCCGATGCCGTTTCGGAAGGTCTGGACGCCGTCGACATTTTCGCTGTCGAGCCGGCACTTCGGATCGCCGCCAGTGCCCGCGCACAGGTCGACGAGCCGCTCGCTGGGCTCGCAGCCGGGCGAGACACGGATCTCGACATCGACGAGCCCCCACTCGGTGGTGAGCGGCGCGCCGCCGCCACCGCCGCGCACACGCGCCGATACGGTCGCCGGACCTGCCCTGAGGTCGGCCGAAAAATCATAGGGCGTATAGTTGCGCGCCGCGCCGCCGTCGGTCCGGCAGTCGCCCGAGGGAAGCCCCGTCGTCAGCCAGGGGCGCGGCCCGGCCGAGCCGACGATGCGGCCGTTGACGCGGCCCTGGACCCAGTCGTCGGCCCCCATCTCGACGATCCGCGCAGAGACGAGCTTCGCGGCGTCGCTGACTTCGAAGTGCGCGGTAAAGATCGGCGGCGACCCACTGCAATCGCCATCGCCGATGACGCGATAGCGGCGGCAGTCCTCGCCGCAGTCGCGAACCGAGTAGATGGAGCCCGATGCCGAGACGATATCGTCATAGGTGAGGGGCTGGAATGAGACTTCGCGTTCGATCGTGCAGGCCCGGACCTGCTCGGCGCGACCTGCGCCCGCGGGCGAGCCGGCGAGTGACTGGAACAGGCTGTTCGACCGCGATGCGGCAAAGGCGTCGCCGTGGATCGCGGTCGGGTTCGCGCGATAGGCCGACTGGGGCAGGGCCGGGTCGGGGCTGCAGGCGGTCGATTGCGCGCCGGCATATTGGATGACGGGGCCGTTCACACGCGCGTCGGCGACGCCGATGCGCGGATCGTGGCTCGACAGCGCGCCGACCGCACCGCCGCCAAGATCTTTCAGCACCGACGGCAGATTGCCCATCACGAGGTTCGCGCCGCAGCTGTCGTTGACGCAATAGCAGCCGGCGAGTGCGGGCATCGGGGCTTCGGTGAGCTTGAGGTCGCCGCTGCTGTCGACGTCCCACTCAAAGCTGCGGCAATCGCTCCAGCTCCCGGGACGGCAGGAGATCACGCCATTGGCGCAGATCCCTGACACCGGCACGGGCAGCGTCGACACGCTGTCGAACTGGCCATCGATATCCTTGTCGCGCGCGATGCGAACGGTGCTGATATTGCCGCCCGCACCGGGCTGGATCAGTATTTCGAGGAAGTTCGCTGTCTTCTGGCACGCGAGGTTGGGCGTGAAGCTCTTGCTCTTGTCGACCGTCGCGACGGGCTGTCCGCCGAGGCCGGGATTGATGTAATTTTCGAGGATGGCCTCGCTGTCGCTGCTCCTGGCGCGCGAGGCTTCGGCCGCGGCGCGCGCGCGATCCTCGACCGTCTGGGCCGCCGCCACGCCGGGGAACATCGCCGACAGGGAAAGCAGAGTGAGGAACCGCGGGTTCATGAGCGGTCCCCGTCTATGGTGCGCGAGCCATGGGCCACGCGAAACAGGTCTCCCGCCCGGAATTCATCGCATCCGGGCGGGAGGAGCCGAAACGCCGCCTGGCCTTCGAAGGTGGTGAGCGCGGCCTTCACCCGCGGACGCAGCGGGATCGGGGCGCGGCTCTCCGCCGCTGGAGGCTCGGCGGCCGCTTCGGCTAAGGGTGGAGCGGCGCCCAAGGAGAGGGGGCAGGGCGCCGCTCCCGCCTCGCGCGCCTGCCGGGAGCCACCAGGGCTGTGGCGGGCAGACCGGGCCGATTCCGGGCTGCGCGCAAGGCGATC
>CAUUIU010000120.1:0-8484 GCA_963545025.1 uncultured Sphingopyxis sp.
CACTTCTAGCTTCGTCGGCAGCGTCAGATGTGTATAAGAGACAGCCTCGTGCCAGTCGAGTTGGCGCTTGTCGCGGCTGATCGTCGCGCGCCGGATATCGCGCATATGGTTTTCAGCGGCGCGGAACAGATAGGAGACCGGGTCGGCAACCGGACGTTCGGGCGTGGCCACCAGCTTCTGCCACAGGTCCTGCAGCACATCTTCGGCTTCGTCGCCGGCGCCGCGGGCGGCAAGGAAACGGAGCAACCGGCCTCGATGCTCGATCAGCGCGGCGTGCAGGACGTTGGTGTCGGGGCGTTTCACTAGTCGGCGTCCCGGCTGGTTTCGGCCTCGTTCCGGCGACGGGCGAAGTCTGAAATATGCGGCGCCGTATCGGCGAGGGCCAGCCGGGCGATACGGGCGGGCTGGCCGAGCAGCGGCAGGGGATCGGTGCTCCGGCCATTTTCGCGCACCTCGAAATGCAGGTGGCTGCCGGTCGAGCGGCCGGTCGATCCCATCAGCGCGATCGGCTGGCGCTGGTCGACTGCGTCGCCCGTGCGCACCAGCAGGCGCGAGAGATGCGCATAGCGGGTGCGCAGGCCGCTGCCATGATCGATCTCGACCATCTGGCCATAGCTTCCCGCGCTCCCGGCAAAGCGGACGACGCCGCTGCCCGACGCGAGAACCGGTGTGCCTGCGGCTCCCGGAATATCCAGCCCGCGATGTATCCGCACCGTCCCGCGGATCGGGTCGGTGCGATAGCCATAGCCCGACGACAGCCGCGGCATCGCGGCGCGCGCCGTGGGTGCTTGCGGGACGATCAGCACGGGCTTTTCCTCGGGCGCCGACCAGGCCGACATTCGCTTGTGAAACGCGTCGCCATCGCCGCGGGGGAGGGTGGTCGCCGGCGCTTCGGCATGCCCCTCGGGGGCACCGGCACAGCAGAGCGCGAGCGATGAAAGAAGGACCGGGCAAACAGGCATTGCCTAATTAGACGGAGCCCTTCGGGCGCACCCTTGGTGCGGTGCGCAAAAAAAGATCGATGTAAAAATCCTTACGGAAACCGGCGCCTTCCTCCGTCTCCGATCATATCACCAGCCTTTTTCATCGAAGGGAGACGGAAGATGAATTCCATGGAACGCCGCATGCTGGACATGCTCAAAAAGGGTCGCGACCATTATGGCGTCGTCGCCATAAAAGCCGAGTTCGAGGCCGAGGGAACGCGCACCGACGAGCTGCTGCGCCTGCTCGAAATGACCTGGCGCGCCGACCTGAAATTTGCGCTCAAGATCGGCGGCTGCGAGGCCGTAACCGACCTTCACGCGTCAAAGCTTTACGGCGCCGATTATATCATCGCCCCGATGGTCGAGACGCCCTATGCGCTGTCGAAATTCATCGACGCCAGCAGCAAGGTCTATGGCGCCGAGCGCGACGGCACCCACATGCTGTTCAACCTCGAAACCGACACCACGCTGGCGAACCTCGACGCGATGTTGCCGCTGGCGAGCGGCGAGGTTGACGGCATCGTCTTTGGCCGCGTCGATTTCACTTTGTCGCGCGGACTGCCTCGCGGTGCGATCAACGACCGTTCGATCACCGATGCGGTGCTGCGCGTCGCCCACGCCTGCGCCAACCGCAACCTCGATCTTGTCGTCGGCGGTTCGGTGTCGACCGAGGCTGCGTCGGCGCTGCGCGAAATCCGCAAGATACGGCTCGACCGCTTTGAAACGCGCAAGGTGGTGTTCGACGGCGCGGCGGTCGAAAGCGCCGATTTCGAGGCGGGCATCGCCAACGCCGTCGCGTTCGAACTCGCCTGGCTCCAGAACAAGCGCGACTATTACCGCGCGATCGCCGACGAGGATCTGGCACGCATCCGCATGATGGAAGAGCGCGCGACGATCGCCAAACGCAAGCATCTGGCCAGCGTCGCTGCGTGAGTTTCATGACGCTGGGCGAGCAGGTTTGCGCGTTGATGCGCGATGTCGCGGTGCAAGTCGTGATGCCGCGCTTCCGCTCGCTCGCGCCCGGCGAAGTGACCGAAAAGAGCCCGGGTGAAATCGTGACGATCGCCGACCGCGAGGCCGAGCGGCGGTTGCACGACGGTCTTGCCGCATTGGGGCTCGGTGCGCGCATTGTCGGCGAAGAGGCGGTCGAACAGGATCCCGGCCTGCTGGACGATGTGGGCGAGGGGCCGGTGTGGCTGATCGACCCGCTCGACGGCACCGCCAATTTTGCGGCGGGCCGCGCACCGTTCGGCATGATGATCGCGCTCGTCGAAGACGGCGAGCCGCTGGCGAGCTGGATTTTCGACCCGCTCACCGGCCGGATGTGCCACGCCCAGGCGGGCAGGGGCGCGACCTGCGACGGTCAGCCGGCGACCGCGCGTGCGGCGCTCCGCGCCTTGCCGCGTGCTGCGATCGGCTCGCATTTCCTGTCGCCGGAGCGGCGCGCGCGGCTGCATGACGTGGCTGCGGCTGCTTTCGACGTGCGGCCTGTGCCGCGCTGCGCCGCAGAAAGCTATGCCCGGCTGGTGCTGGGGCAGGACGACATCGCGCTGTTCCAGCGCATCCTGCCTTGGGATCACGCCGCCGGCGCGCTGTTCCTGACCGAGGCGGGCGGCAAGATCACTCATTGGGACGGCACGCCCTATCGCGTCGGCGGCCCGGGCCGCGGCGTGCTCGCCGCCGCCAACGCCGAACTTTGGCAGGCTGCGGCCGATCACCTGCTCGGCGCCGAGGCCGGCCTGCTCGAATATGAGGACAATATCTGATGACGACGCGCTGGAAACTGCTCGCCGCGGGCTGCATGGCGGCGGCGCTGCCGCTCGCACCCGCGCTGGCGCAACTGGCATCGCCCGTCGCGGCCCCGGGCGACAATGTCGCTTATCGCGGCGCAGCCGAGCAGATCGCCGTGCCCAGCGTCGATGTGCCGGCGATCGAACCCGTCGTGATCGACACGCCTGCACAGCCACGGCTCGACGAGCGCGCGGGCGGTGAAAAGGCTGCCGCTTCGTCCGGCACCAACGCACCGCCGCCGAGCGAATATGAAACCTATGTCTCGACGCTGGCGGGCAAACCGATGCGCCGTTTCGGTAGCGAGCTGCTGCTCCCCGGCGCGCGCGACTTCGCCGTGCCGCCAACGACGACGATCCCGCCGGACTATCGGCTCAACCCGGGCGACGAGCTTCTGCTCGGCCTCACCGGTTCGGTACAGGCGTCAGGGCTGCGGCTCGTCGTCGACAGCGAGGGGCGCATTTTCCTGCCGCGCGTCGGCGCGATCCGCGTCGGCGGGGTGCGCTATGGCGACCTGCACGACGTAATCGCGCATCAGGTCGAGCGCCAGTATCGCGGCTTCCACCTCGAAGTCGCGATCGGACGGCTCCACGGTGTCACCGTCTATGTCACCGGCTTCGCCGCACGGCCCGGCGCCTACACCGCGAGCAGCCTGTCGACGCTGGTCAATGCGGTGATGAGCGCGGGCGGGCCAGCGGCGGGCGGCAGTTACCGTTCGATCCAGCTGCGGCGCGGCGGTCAGCTGGTCTCCGACTTCGACCTTTATGACCTGCTGCTCAAGGGCGACAAGCGCGGGGATGTTGTGCTGCAGAATGGCGACGTCATCTATATCGCGCCCGTCGGCGAAGAAGTGGCGGTGATCGGCAGCGTCAACCGCGAGGCGATCTTCGAACTCGCGCCCGGCGAGACGCTGACCGATGCGATCCTCTATTCGGGCGGCATCAACACCGTCGCCGACGACAGCCGGCTGATGGTGCTGAACGGCATGGGGCAGGACGAGGCGGGCTGGCGCGAGGTCAGCGCCGCCGATGCCGCGAAGCGCGTCGCGCGGCGCGGCGATGTCGTGCGCGTCCTCTCGCATATCGGGATCGCGCGGCCGCTCCGCCAGCAACCGGTGCTCGTCACGATCAGCGGCGAGGTGGCAAAGCCCGGACGCTATTATGTCCAGCCGGGCACCCGCATGGCCGATGTGCTGACACAGGCGGGCGGGCTGACGGGCGAGGCCTTTCCCTATGCCAGCGTCATCACGCGCGAAAGCGTCAAGCATCAGCAGCGGTTGAGCTATGACCGCGCGATCAGCGATGTCGAACTGTTGCTTGCGGCGCAGCCCGTGACTTCGGTCAACCGCGCAGCGCTCGTCCAGCCGGGCAATATCGCGTTGATCAACAGCATCGTCGGTCAGCTTCGTCGCCGCGAGCCCGACGGGCGACTGGTCTTCGATCTGCCGGTCGATGCCGCATCGCTGCCCGGCGACCTGATCCTCGAGAATAACGACGTCGTCCATGTTCCGGCGCGGCCGGTGACCGTCGGTGTGTTCGGCGCGGTACCGAGCCCCGCATCCTTCGCCTATCGCGGCAGCGCCACGGTCGGCGACTTCGTCAAATCGGCGGGCGGCGTGCAGCAGATCGGCGACAAGGGCGAGATTTTCGTCGTGCGCGCCAACGGTACGGTATTGGCCGGCGGCCGGCGCACGCTGAAGGCGCAGGCGCTGCCGGGCGACCTTATCTATGTGCCGATCGACGCCAACCGCGGCGAGTTCTGGGCGCGGCTGCGCGATATCACCGGCACCCTTTTCAGCGGACTGGTCGGTGCGGCGTCGATCAAGGCGATCACCGAATGAACCGCGTGACGGCCTTTCTCGCCGACGCGCGCCAGCGTCGCCGCGGTTATGCGCTCGCGGCGCTGATCCTCGCGCTGCTCGCTGTCTTTCCGCAGCCCTACGTCGCGCGCGCCAAGGTGCTGCCGCAGGACAGCAACAGCATCGGGCTCGGATCGACGATGAACGCGCTCGGCGGTCAGTTGCAGGGCTTCGCCGCGCTGTTCGGCGGCGCGAAGCAACAGATCGACATGTATCTGGCGGTGAGCCGCAGCACCGAAGTCACCGACGCGGTCATCCGCAAGCTCAAGCTCGTCGGCCCCGACGGCTATGCGACGGCGACCAAGGCGCGCGCCGCGCTGGCGAAAAAGGCCGATATCCACACGCTCACCGGCGGCATGGTCGAGATCGAAGTGCGCACCCACGATACCGAAGAGGCCGAGGCGCTGACCCGCGCCTATGTCGAGGCGATCAGCGACCGCATCGTCGCGCTCGGCAAGGATCGCGTCGAGCGCAAGCGCGCGATCGTCATGCAGCGCTTCAAGGAAGCGGGCGACCGGGTCGTCCAGACCGAAAAGGCACTCGCCGACTTCCGCCGCCAAAACCGCCTGGCCGAACCGCAGGCCGAACTCGGCGCCGCGCTGTCGGTGCGCGCGGGGCTTGAGGCGCGGCTGCAGGCAAAGCAGGTCGAATATCAGACGCTCCAGAAGGTTCAGGGGCCCGAAAACCCCCAGCTGATGGCGGTCCAGTCCGAGGTCGCGTCGCTGCGCTCGCAGATCGCGCGCAGCGCGCAACCGGGTGCGGGCCCTGCCGGCCCCAATGTCGCTGGGCTCAGCGAAGTGTCGGGCGAATATCTCAACCTCTTCCGCGACTATCGCTTCGCGCAGGCGGTCTATGAGGTCTATGCGCGCTCGTCCGAAGAGGTCGCGGTCGAAACGCTCAGTGGCGAGACGGCGTCGAACATGCAGATCCTCGAAGCGCCGCGCCTCGATGCCGACCGCAAGTTCAACATCGCCGCGATCGCGCTGCTCGCACTGACCTTGCTCGCGGCGCTGTTCACCGAAGTCTATGCCCCCGCAACCGGGATCCGGCTGTTCAGGGAGAGGGCGGCGTGACGGCGCACGATGCCGCACCCGAACTGTCCGTCGTCATTCCCTGCTTCAACGAAGCGCAGAATGTCGCCGCGATCTGCGCCGCGGTGACCGCCGAAGCGGAGCGCCATGCGGAAAGTCACGAGATCATCCTGATCGACAATGGTTCGACCGACGGCACGCGCAGCATCATGCGCAACCTCTGCACTGCTGACCCGCGCGTGCGGGTCATTTTGAACAACCGCAATTATGGCCAGATGCGCTCGCCGACCTATGGGCTCTATCAGGCTGAGGGCAGGGCGGTGATCGGCATGTGCGCCGATTTCCAGGACCCGCCGGCGATGATCGGCGAATTCCTCCGCAAATGGCGCGCGGGCGCGCAGGTCGTGCTGGGACAGCGCCGGTCCGAAAAGGCGTCGCTGGTGTTGCGCGCCGTGCGCCATGCCGGATACGGCTTCCTGAACCGGTTCGGCGACTATCCGGTGATCCCCGGTGCGACCGGCTTCGGACTGTTCGACCGCGAGGTCATCGACACGCTTGCGGCGTGGAACGAGCCCGAGCCTTTTTTCCGCGGCATGGTGGTCGAGAGCGGGTTCCGCATCGCGCTCGTTCCTTTCGACCGCCCCGGACGCGCGGCAGGCGAAAGCAAGAATGGCGTCGCGGCGCTGGCATCCTTCGCGCTGTCGGGGTTGGCGGGGTCGGCGAAATCGCTGCTGCGGCTGCCGCTCTTCCTGTCTTTCTACGTCGCCGCGCTCGCTCTAGCGCTCCTGCTCGCCGCCCCCGTCGCGCTGGCTCTGCACGGTCCCTTCTGGGCCCTCCTCGGCCTCGCGCTCGGCCTTGGCCTGTTCGCCGTCCTGCTGCTCTTCCTAGGCCTTATCGGCGATCAGGTCCGCCTGCTCGCCGAGCGGAGCCGCAATGTGCCGCTGGTGATCGAGGAGGTCCGCATCAACTTCCCCGCCGACCGCTCGCGCCCGGCCTCCCGAACGCTGATCCGCCGCCCGTGACCGAACCGCGCGTCCGCCTGTGGCCGCTGGTGCCCGAAATGCTGCTCGCGCTCGCGGTGCTGGCGAGCGTCGGCTGGACGCTGCACTTCTTCCTCGAATTCGGCTATCTGCCGCAGCCGTTCGTGTTCGACACCAACGACACCTATATGGACTGGTTCAACACCGCCTATTGGGCGAACAACAACGGCATCTATGACGTGTGGCGGAGCATCTATCCGCCGCTGTCTTTCGTCTTTCTCGACGCGACCAGCCTGCCGGGCTGTTATCTCCAGTCGCCGTTTTTCGCGCGCGATTGCGACTGGCTCGCGCGCGGAACGATCTACGCCTTCTACTTCGTCGACGTGGTGTTGGCGTGGGTCTGTTTTCGTCGCCTCGATCGGCGCACTGCGCCGATGCGGACCATCGCCATCGCGTTCGGCCTGCCGATGCTGTTCACGATCGAGCGCGGCAACCTGATCCTCGTCGCTTTCGCCTTTTTCATGATCGCCCACGGGCCGGTCACCGCATCGCGGCCGTGGCGCTGGTTCGCCGCAGCGGTGACGATCAACTTCAAGCCCTATCTGGTCCTCCCCATGCTCGCCCACGCAGTGAAGCGCGACTGGCGGCCGCTCGAAATCGCGGGGATCGCGACGATCGCGCTCTATCTTGTCACGTTGGCGCTGGTGGGATCGGGGACACCGGGGGAACTGGCGTCGAACACCGCCAACTGGGTCGTCTTTCAGGGCGCGCAGGTTTGGAACGAAGTCAATTATTCAACGAGTTATGCACCATTCCAGATGTTCCGCACGCTCGACATCCCGCTCTTGCAATTCGTGCCGTCGCGGCTGGTCGAGACGATCGAACATACCGTCCCCATCGTGATCCGGACGACCCAGCTGACCGCGCTCGCCGCACTCGCCGCGGCGTGGCTCCAGCCCAAGGCGTTGCCGCTCCACCGCATCTCGGCGATCCTGCTCGGCGCCTACCTCGTTACCCAGTCGCCCGGCGGCTACACGCAATTGTTCCTGCTGTTCCTCGTGCTGATGGAACCGTGGAAGGGGGCGGGGGCGATCACCGCGATCACCGCCGCCTATCTGCTCTGCCTCGTCGGCGACTGGCCGCTGGCGAGCGTACTCGATGTGACCGGCACGAGCTGGCTCGGCGAGCGGACCGTGACCGCAAGCTTCGGGTTGACGGCAGGGCATTTCATCCGGCCGGGGCTGATCGTCGTCATCGTCTGGGCCCTCTCGCTCGACAGCATCGCGCGCGCCGTCCGTGCGCATCGCGACACGCGCCCTTCGCTCGGGCTGGTGCCGGCATGATTCTCGACGAAGACCTCGCAGCGATCGACCGCCAGCTCGCGCCGCATTGGGTCGGCCTTGCGGGCGCGCGCATCTTCATGACCGGCGGCACCGGCTTCATCGGGCGGTGGATGCTCGAAGCCTTGGCGCGGTCTGGCGTCGATGCCGAGGTCGTCCTGCTCAGCCGAAATCCGGATGCCTTCGCCGACCGCGCGCCGCATCTTGCCGCCCGTTTCCAGTTTGTTGCGGGCGATGTTTCAGATTTTGTCGCGCCGCCCGGTCGCTTCTCCCACATCGTCCACGCCGCGACCGACGCGAGCGCCGCGCTCAACGCAAACGATCCGCGCCGGATGTTCGATACGATCGTCACCGGCACCCGCCGCGTCCTTGACTTGGCGGTCGAACGCGACGTGCAGCGCGTGCTCTTTCTGAGCTCGGGCGCGGTCTATGGCGCGCAGCCCGCCGAGGTCGGCCATGTTGCCGAGGACTGGTACGGCGGCCCCGATCCGCGCGACCCCAAAT
>CAUUIU010000121.1:0-8482 GCA_963545025.1 uncultured Sphingopyxis sp.
AGGCGAGCGCGAGCCCGTCATAGGTCGAGGTGCCGCGCCCGACCTCGTCGAGGATCACGAAGCTCTGTTCCGTCGCCTGCGCGAGGATCGCCGCAGTTTCGACCATCTCGACCATGAAGGTCGAGCGCCCGCGCGCGAGATTGTCGCTCGCGCCGACGCGGCTGAACAGGCGGTCGACGAGGCCGAGCTTGGCTGACGCGGCGGGCACGAAACCGCCCGCCTGCGCGAGCACGACGATGAGGGCATTCTGGCGGAGGAAGGTCGATTTGCCGCCCATGTTCGGTCCGGTGACGAGCCAGAGGCGATCAGCTTCGGACAGCGCGACGTCGTTGGGAACGAAACGCTCGCCCGACTTGGCGAGCGCCGCCTCGACCACCGGGTGGCGGCCGCCGCTGACGTCGAGGCACGGCGTGTCGGCGAGGTCGGGGCGGCACCAGTTGTGGCTCATCGCATGGTCGGCGAGCGCGGCGGCGACGTCGATGCGCGCGAGCACGTCGCAGCTCGCGGCGATCGCTTCGCGGCGGGCGACGGCGGCGTCGGTGAGCGCTTCGAGATGCGCGGCCTCGGCGGCGATGGCGTGCACGCCCGCTTGGGTGACACGGCTCGCGGCCTCGTGCAGATCCGAAGAGTTGAAGCGCACGACCCCCGCGAGCGTCTGGCGGTGGGTGAAGCCCGATTCGGGCGCCATCAGCGCGTCGGCATGCTTCGCGGGCACCTCGACATGATAGCCGAGCACGCCATTATGGCGGATCTTGAGCGAGGCGATGCCGGTGCGGTCGCGATATTGCGCTTCGAGCGCGGCGATCGCCTTGCGTCCGTCGCGTGCGGTTTCGCGCAAGGCGTCGAGCGCATGATCATAGCCCTCGGCGACATAGCCGCCCTGCGCGGCGTCGACCGGCGGGGTTTCGATCAGTGCGCGGGTGAGCTCGTCGACGAGCGCGCCATGGCCATCAAGACCGGGAAGCAAGCGTGCGAGCAGGGGGGGCAGATCGGGGCGGCGCGCCAGGCGTTCGCGGAGCAATCTTGCACCGCCGAGCGCATCGCGCAGCTGCGCGAGATCGCGTGGACCGCCGCGCCCGGCGACGAGGCGGCCGAGCGCACGCCCGGCATCGGGGAGCGCGCGCAAGGCCGCGCGGAGGTCGCCGCGCCAGAGCGCATCGCGCGCGAGGCCATCGACGAGGTCGAGCCGGTCGAGGATCGCATCCTTGTCGGTGAGCGGGCTCGCGAGATCGTCGGCGAGCAAGCGCGCACCCGCCGCAGTGACGGTGCGGTCGATCGTGCCGAGCAGGCTGCCGTCGCGCGCTCCCGTCATCGTGCGCACAAGTTCGAGGCTTTCGCGCGTTGCCGCATCGATCGCCATCCGGCCCGACGCCTGGTGGCGGAGCGGCGGTTGGAGAAAGATCGGCTGGCCGGTTCCGACATGGTCGAGATAGGAGATGATCGCGGCCATCGCGGCGAGCTCGCCGCGCCCGAACTGGCCGAAGCCGTCGAGCGTCTGGACCCCGAAAAAGCCTTCGAGGCGTTTCTGCGCCGTCGCGCTCGAAAAATCGGATTGCGGGCGGCGCACCACTTGCCGTGCCACCCACTCGGGCACCTCGTCGGCGCTCTCGCTGACGAGCAATTCGGAGGGAGCGAGCCGAGCGAGTTCGGCGTCGACCTGTTCGCGGCGCACCGCGACGACTTCGAAGCGCCCGGTCGAGATATCGGCGGCGGCGATCGCGACCTCGCCTTCGCTGCCGACCTGCGCGAGCGCCGCGAGGCGGTTGGCGCTGCGACCTTCGAGCAGCGCCTCTTCGGTTAGCGTGCCTGCGGTGACGAAACGGACGATTGCGCGCGCGACCAGCGCCTTCGACCCGCCGCGCGCTTTCGCCTCGGCCGGGCTTTCGACCTGTTCGGCGATGGCGACGCGGTGGCCGGCGCGAATCAGCCGTGCGAGATAGGATTCGGCGGCGTGGACGGGGACGCCGCACATCGGGATCGGCGCACCGCCATGCTCGCCGCGCGAGGTCAGCGCGATGTCGAGCGTCGCGGCGGCCGCCTTGGCATCGTCGAAGAAAAGCTCGAAGAAATCGCCCATGCGATAGAAGAGCAGGCAGTCACCCGCCTTTTCCTTGAGCGCGCCATATTGCGCCATCATCGGGGTCGCGGCGGGCGCGACAGCGTTCATATTCGCAGGTGTTCGGGCGGTTGCAGGCATCGAACCCTGCTTAGACATTGGGGGCGGCAAGGCAAGTCGCGTGGCCGCAACATTGGCGGTTACAATCGCCGCCGGCGACGCTAGGGAAAGGGCTCGGGCGCGCGTCTGCAAGAATGAACCAAGGGGAATAAGGATGGACAGCGGCAGCAAGGTGCAGTTTTCGGACCGCGAGGCCCTGCTTTACCACGAATATGGCCGGCCCGGGAAAATCGAGATCGTCGCGTCGAAGCCGATGGCGACCCAGCGCGACCTGAGCCTGGCCTATTCGCCCGGCGTCGCGGTGCCGGTGCTCGCGATCGCCGAAGACCCGTCCAAGGCCTATGACTATACGATCAAGGGCAATCTGGTCGCCGTGATTTCGAACGGCACCGCGATCCTCGGCCTCGGCAATCTCGGTGCGCTCGCCTCGAAGCCGGTGATGGAAGGCAAGGCGGTGCTGTTCAAACGCTTCGCCGACGTCGATTCGATCGATATCGAAGTCGCGACCGAGGATCCGCAGCGCTTCATCGACGCGGTCGAGCTGCTCGAACCGACCTTCGGCGGCATCAACCTCGAGGATATCGCGGCGCCCAACTGTTTCATCATCGAAGCGGCACTCAAAGAGAAAATGAACATCCCGGTGTTCCATGACGACCAGCACGGCACCGCGATCATCACCGCCGCGGGCCTGATCAATGCCTGTTATCTGACCGGCCGCGACCTCGCGACGGTCAAGGTCGTGGTCAACGGCGCCGGCGCCGCGGCGATCGCGTGCACCGCGCTGATCAAGGCGATGGGCGTGCGGCACGAAAATGTCATCATGTGCGACCGCAAGGGCACGATCTATCAGGGCCGCACCGAAGGCATGGACCAATGGAAGTCGGCGCATGCGGTGCCTACCGAGGCGCGCGACCTGACCGAAGCGCTGGTCGGCGCCGATGTGTTCCTGGGGCTTTCGGCCGCGGGCGCGCTCAAGCCCGAAATGGTCAAGGACATGGCGCCGGCGCCGATCATCTTTGCGATGGCGAACCCCGACCCTGAAATCTCGCCGCCCGACGCGCGCGCGGCGCGGCCCGATGCGATCATCGCGACGGGGCGGTCGGACTATCCGAACCAGGTCAACAATGTGCTCTGCTTCCCCTTCATCTTCCGCGGCGCGCTCGACGTGCGCGCGACCGCGATCAACGAGGAAATGAAGATTGCGGCCGCCTATGCGATCGCCGACCTCGCGCGCCAGCAGGTGCCCGAGGAAGTGGCGGCGGCTTACGGTGGCCGCGCCTCAAGCTTCGGCCCCGAATATATCATCCCCTCGCCCTTCGACCCGCGGCTCATGGAAATCGTGCCCGCCGCCGTGGCCAAGGCGGCGATGGAAACCGGCGTCGCGCAGCAGCCGATCGCCGACCTCAACGAATATCGCACGCGCCTGCGCGCGCGGCTCAACCCGACGACCTCGGTGCTGACGCTCGCTTATGAAGCGGCGCGCGCCAATCCGAAACGCGTCGTCTTTGCCGAAGGCGAAGAGGAAGTGGTGCTGCGCGCCGCGATCCAGTTCCGCGACGGCGGTTACGGCATTCCGGTGCTCGTCGGCCGCGAAGGATTGCACGACAAGCTGCGCGCGATGGGCGTCGCCGACGCCGAAAGCTTCGAAGTCCACAACAGCGTCAATTCGCCGCATGTGCCGCAGATGGTCGAGATGCTGTACGAACGGCTGCAGCGGCGCGGATACCTCCGCCGCGACATCGAGCGCATGGTCAACCGCGACCGCAACATCTTCGGCTCGCTGCTGCTCAAGCTCGGCCTCGCAGATGCGATGATCACGGGCACGACGCGCACCTATTCGCAGTCGATGCGCGAAGTGCGGCGCGTGATCGATCATGCCGAGGGCAAGACACCATTCGGCATCCATGTCCTGGTCGGTCAGCATCATACGATCTTCATGTCCGACACGACGGTCAACGAGCGGCCGACCGCCGAAATGCTGGCCGATATCGCCGAACGCACCGCGCAGGTCGCGCGGCGCATGGGGCATGAACCGCGCGTCGCCTTCCTCTCCTATTCGACCTTCGGCAATCCGTCGGGATCGTGGCTCGACAATATCCGCGAAGCGGTGTGCATCCTCGACGAACGCCAGCCGGGTTTCGAATATGAAGGCGAAATGGCGCCCGACGTCGCGCTCAACCCCAAGCTGATGGCGAATTATCCCTTTTGCCGCCTGTCGGGACCGGCGAACGTGCTGGTGATGCCGGGGCTGCAGTCGGCCAATCTGTCGGCCAAGCTGCTGCGCGAACTCGGTGGCGGCGCGGTGATCGGGCCGATGCTGATCGGCATGGAAAAGCCGGTGCAGGTCGCGACGATGGCCTCGCCCGCGTCGGACCTCGTCACGCTGGCCGTGCTCGCGGCGGGCGGTATCGCGCAGTAAGGAAAAAGCGGCGGCCGCCGTGGGGCGCCGCCGCTTCCTTTTTCATCCAATCGGGGCTTACTGGCCCGGGGGCGCGCCCGCACCCGGCGCGCCGACCGCGCCGATGTTGCCGAAGATATCCTCGAAGAAGCTGCGCTGACGGCCGAGCGTCGGCGTCTTGTCGCCTTCGGGGCTGATCTTGCTCACCAGCTCCAGCCCGGTCTTATCGACCGCGACAACATTGCCCGCGGGGTCGAAGCGGACGCGCAGGACTTCCTGGCCGACGGGGCGCGGCTTGGCGAAAGCGAGCTGCCGCGTTTCGCGCGCGACATAATAATATTCATTGTTGCTGAACTGGCCGACGAAGGTCGGACGGCCGAGCGTCTTTTCGACCGATTCGCGGTTATCGACGCCGGGGGTGATCGCACCGGTCAGGATCGGATCGACGACATAGCCCTGCCGGCCCTTCAGCTGCGAGCAGCCGCTGACAGCCAGCACGACGACCAGCCCCGCCATGACCAGACGCGCGCGGCGCGCGGGAAGCGAAGCGATGAAATTCGGCATCAAATATCTCCGTTGCCCCTACCCGCCCTCTTGGTCTGGCGCGCGGCGCATGTTCTCGCGCCTCTTAACCGCAAGCGGGCAAAAGGCACAAGCGGCTTGTGCCGCAGCAAAGCTTGCCACAAGCTGACCGGCGCCCCTTTTCCGCCGCGCCGAATGCGGCGCGGGGCACGACCATTTTCCGAGTCGCCGAATGTTTCCATCCGGCTTGAAAATGCTTTAGGCGAAAAAGATGATCTCGCTCCGCAAACTCTTCAAATCCGGCCCCGACCCGCGCGAAGCGCGCCGCCCGCTGTGGCAGGCCGTCGTCGCAACCGCGCGCGCACCCCACTGGTACGCCGAAGGCATCGTCCCCGACACGCTCGACGGGCGGTTCGACATGATCAGCCTGGTAATGGCGCTCGTTCTCCACCGCATCGACGCCGATCCCGCGCATATGCTCGATGGGGTGCAGCTTACCGAATTGTTCGTGAACGACATGGACGGGCAGATGCGTCAGATCGGTTTCGGCGACATGGTGGTCGGCAAGCAGGTTGGGCGGATGGTCGGCGCACTTGGCGGACGGCTCGCCGCCTATCGCGCGCCCGACGGGTCGGACGAACTCGCTGCGGCGCTGGTCCGCAACCTGTGGCGCGGGCAGCAACCTAGCGCGGAAGGGCTCGCGCATGTGATGGCCGAGGTCGCGGCACTGCGCGGCGCACTGGCTGCCCTGCCGATCGACGCACTGGTCGCCGCCGACCGCCTGCCCGGCCGCGCGACATGACGTCGCCCGAATTTTCGCACATCATCACCGTCGCCGACGCAGCACAGGGCCGTGACGTCGCGATCGAGGCCGATGCCGAAGCCCGCGCGCGGGTCGCGCAGCGGCTCGGCCTGATCGAACTGAAGCATTTCGCCGTCGCCGCCGAAATCCGCGCGGTCGCGGGCGGGATCGGCGCGAAGGGCACGGTGCGCGCTGACGTGGTGCAGCGCTGTGCCGCGACAGACCTGCCGGTCCCCGCAACGCTGACCGAGGGTTTCGACCTCAAATATCTGCGCGATATCGACGCCGTAAGCGAGGACGAAGAGGGTATCGAGATCAGCGACGCCGATTGCGACATCTTGCCGCTTGAGGGCGAACGGATCGACCTTGGCGAAGCGGCGGTCCAGACGCTGTCGCTCGCGCTCAATCCCTTTCCGCGCCATCCCGACGCCGACCGCATTCTCGCCGAGAAAGGCGTGTTGAGCGAGGAAGCGGCGGGGCCGTTCGCTGCGCTCGCGAAGCTGCGCGGCAAGCCCGAAAACTGATCGCTACTCGGGCGTCGCGGTTTCGTCGTCTTTGACGAGATCGGCGGCGACCGAATCGAGCCCGGGCTCATCCTTCGCTGGTTCGTCCGCCGCAGGCTTCTCGTCGGCAGTTGGTTGATCCTTCGCCTCGGCCCCCGCCTTTTCGTCGCGCGTCGGCGGCAGTGTGCCCCCTAGTGCCTTGGCGAGGCCGCCAAGCTGTTCGCCGATCACCTTGTCGACCGCGGGCGCGATGTCGGCGACCTTGAAGCGCATATAGCCGCCAACGACATAGTCAAAGCGCAGCGCGCTGCCCGTCGGGGTCTTCTTGATCTGGATGGTCAGTGTGCCGGTCAGCGCTTCGCCCTGCAGCGGGCCGAAGGCGCCCGACAGGCGCATCATCTCGTCCGGTTTGGCGAAGAGGATGCGCGCGTGCTGGACGCTGCCGAGCCCCGGCCCCGGCCCGCCTCCCGGCCTGGTCGCGCCGGTGGGATCGGGCAGCTTTTCGCAGAAACAGCCGCCGGCCTGGGAATCGAGCCAGAAATTGGCGGCGTCGCCCGACCAGCTATGCTCGGCCGACCACCATTTCTGGGGCATACGAAGCATTTTCCACACATCCTCGGGCGCCGCGGCAACTTGAGCGGTGTGCGCGACGGCAAAGCCGATCTCGCTCTGGTCGATGACCTTGGCATGCGCCGTGCCAGCCGAAATCGCCGCGACCGGAACCGCCAGCGCCGCCAGATATTTGGTGAAATACATCGCCCATTCTCCCCTTGGCGCCCTTCATAAACGGCGCCGGGAAGTCTGGCTAGCGGTCCGTCGCGAGGATGGTTTCGATCGCGTCGTTGACCTGGTCGATTGGCGCCATGCCATCGACATGGGTCACGATGCCGCGCTTTTCATAGATCGGCAGAATCGGCGCAGTCTTGGCGCGATATTCGGCCATGCGCGTGCGCACCGTTTCCTCATTGTCGTCGGGACGGCGCTTGAATTCCTGGCTGCCGCAAACGTCGCAAACATCGTCCACCTTGGGGAGCTTGTAACGGTCGTGATAGCCCGCGCCGCATTTGGCGCAGCTGAAGCGGCCGGTGATACGGTCGACGAGCGCATCTTCCTCGACCTGCAGCTCGATCACATGGTCGAGCTTGCGGCCGCGTGTCGACAGGATCGTGTCGAGCGCTTCGGCCTGTGCCGCGGTACGCGGATAGCCATCGAAGATCACCGAGACATCGGCGCCGAGTTCGTCGAGCCGTTCGCCGATCAGACCCGAAACAATGTCGTCCGAAACGAGTTCGCCCGCGTCCATCACCGCTTTGGCCTGAAGGCCGGTCGGCGTTCCCGCCTTGACCGCGGCGCGCAGCATGTCACCCGTCGAGAGCTGGATCATGCCATGCTCATCCTCAAGGCGCGACGCCTGCGTTCCCTTACCCGCCCCCGGCGGGCCCAGCAAAATGATGTTCAGCGTCATGGAAGCCCCTGTTGCCTCTGCCCCGTCGCAGTTGCCGTAGCTTGGCGTTTAGCGCCGCGCAACGCCGCCCTTCAATTTGGCCTTCTTGATGAGGTCACCATATTGATGCGCGAGCATGTGGCTCTGGATCTGGCTGATCGTGTCGATCGTCACGTTGACGATGATCAGCAGGCTGGTTCCGCCGAGCTGGAACGGCAGACCCGATCCGGCGATGAAATATTCGGGGATCAGACAGATGGCCGCCAGATAGGCCGCGCCGATCACCGTGATGCGCGTCAGCACATGGTCGAGATAGGCGGCGGTGTTCTTGCCCGGACGGATGCCGGGGATGAAGCCATTCTGTTTCTTCAGATTGTCGGCGGTTTCCTCGGGATTGAAGACGACCGCGACATAGAAGAAGCAGAAGAAGACGATGCCCGCGGCATAGAGCGCCATATAGAGCGGCTGGCCGTGCGCGAGATACTGGTTGAGCGAGATCAGGAAATCGCCGGTTGCGGTATCGCCCTGGACATTGTTGCCCATCATCTGGGTCACGGTCAGCGGCATGAGCAGCAGCGACGAGGCGAAGATCGGCGGGATCACGCCCGCGGTGTTGACCTTCAGCGGCAGATGGCTG